>JAUPUH010000013.1 GCA_030917665.1 Patescibacteria group bacterium
CAAGCGCTGGCCTTGCAGCAGCTGACGTCTGGTCATATGCAACACGCCGCCTTTCAGATGGAACACTTGATTCCGGTTCTCTTGCAACTGCCGCAAACCTTACAACTGCCTCAACATCAATCGCATCAACGGTTAACTCAAACATTGACTCCCAGCTCTCATCTGCTGTGACGTCTATAAATTCAAATACTAATTCAAGTATCCAGACTGCTTCAACATCCCTTGCTTCGACGATTGCAGCTCTTCCAGCGACAATATGGTCTTATAGCGCAAGGACACTCTCATCCTTTGGGGCACTCGCAACTGATGTTTGGAATGCATCAACACGAACACTTACATCCCTCACGCTTTCATCACAATCCCCTTGGAGCGTTTCAACATCTGACTTCGGTAGTGTAGTTGCTGGAAGCGATTACCTCGCAACTGTTACAACAATTTATAACGGAACACTGACAGATTCAGCAAATATTCCAACTGTAACTATTTATGACCCAAGCCGAAACGTAATTGCTAACAGTGTAGCAATGACAAGAACAGCAACAGGTACATATAGCTACTCATATGAAACTCCAGGAAATGCTCCGGCAGGAACATGGGAAAGCGTATTCTCAGCGACCGTTGAGTCAGGCAAGACATTACCAGGAAATGACTATTGGACAGTCGTTACAACACCTGCGCAGGTTATCATTAATAGCATCTCAGATGACACAGTTCCTCAAGTTGGGGCGAACATAACAATAACGACCGAAGGTTTGAGTGGAAATGAATACCAGTATGAATGGTGTGTGGTTTCAGCTGTAAATAATTCATGTGGAGGAGGAGATGATACATTCCATGCTACTGCAGCAAAATACATAAATTCAGGTGAAGATTTCAACACAACCCTTACTGCAACAGTTCCTAATGCTGGCAACTACTATTTTAAAGTGATCGTGTACTTCGGTACTGATAGCTCTGGAGCATCTCGATCATTCACCGCGGTTGCGGCAACTGGCGGGAACACGGGTGGTGGAAGTAGTGGTGGAGGAGGCGGTGGGGGCGGAGGAGGGGGAGGTGCACCAACAGCAGCAGTTGCTGACGCTCTCGGTAATTGCGGCGTGAAGATTGCCGACTTCAATTGTGACCTTAAAGTTAATTCAATAGACTTCTCAGTGATGTTGTATTTCTGGAAGTCGAATCCTCCGTTCAGCAACAAGTATGTTGATATCAACAAAGATGCTAAAATAGACTCTGTCGATTTCTCCATATTGTTGTACCGATGGGGTAAATAATAATTATCATTAAAAAATATGAATAAAAAAAATAATTTCAAATACATTGTTCTCGCAGCCCTTATAGCGTTTATTCCATCAACTGCTTCTGCTGCAACTGTATACCTCGAAGCATCAAGAAATTCTGTTTCAGTCGGTGACACATTTATCATAAGTGCGAAAATTAATTCTGAAAATACTGTAATAAACACAGTGGAAGGGGATATCGGTTTTAAGTCTGCTGCAGGTGTGTCTGTTGTAAAGGAATTTAGCCTTGCAGGTTCTGCATTTGGTCTTTGGCCAAGAACTCCGTCACTTTCACAGGATGAGCAGACTATTTCATTCGTGGGAGGAGTTCCTGGGGGGTTCAATATCGAAGGTGCAACACTTTTTAGAATAATAGTTGAAGCAAAAAAAGAAGGATCAATAACTATCAATCCACAAAACATTGTCGCATACGCTAACGATGGAAGCGGAACAAAATTGCCAGTTACACTCAAGAATCTCGTGGTTAACGTGGGGCCAAAGGCCGCTTCAGTTCAGGATGAGTGGTCAACAATAATTGCTTCAGATACGACTCCGCCAGAGGATTTTGTGATCGTGCTTGGACAAGATAACAGCCTTTTCGACGGAAAGAAATTTGCTTTCTTTAGTGCTGTTGATAATCAGTCTGGAATTAGCCACTACGATGTTTCAGAAAGCGGAATGCCTGCTGTCAGGAGCGGAAGCACATACGTTCTTAAGGACCAGGGCGATGAGGCTAAGCTTGCAGTAACTGCTTATGATAAGGCTGGAAATAAGAAATCTGCTGAGTACACAGGTGTAGCAAGCGGTATTTCATGGCCAATAATCATAATTATCGTTCTTGTGGTTGTTATCGCGTGGTTCATATATAAAAAGTGGAAGCGCAGCAAAATTAATGCTTCACCAGCAATTTAAAAAAGATATACGGAAGGGAAGTGCATTGCTGTTTTTTACAGCAGTGCTTTTCCTGTTTTCGGTTCAGTTGGTAGATGCGGCAACGCTCACAATTAGCCCCCTTTCTTCCAAGGCTTCGATTGGGAATATTGTTTCAGTTAAGGTTATTGTTGGAACACAGGGTAAAAGCATCAATAATGCAGAAGGTGTTCTCCAGTTTCCTTCAGATCTTCTTGAGGTAATATCCATTAGTAAGAATTCATCCATCTTTTCACTCTGGGTTGAAGAGCCGAAGTTTTCAAATTTCGATGGAAAAATAACATTTAATGGTGGGCTACCAAACCCTGGGTATGTTGGAGAAAATGGTGAAGCAGTCTCTATAACATTCAAAGCAAAAAAGGCAGGAACAGCGTCTATTGTATTTGCAGATTCAGCAGTCAGAGAAAATAACGGTTTTGGAACAGATATATTAACCTCAAGACAATCCGGATCAATCGAAATCAAGGTACCTGAAAAAATTGACGATGTTCCTGTTACTGTTGTCGCCGGAACTCCTGCTGCACCGATCGTGACCTCAGCATCCCACCCAGATCAGAATGCCTGGTATAACAATAATGATATTGAGTTGAACTGGACAGTACCCTCAGATATCACGGCAGTTTCAACATCTCTCAGCCGCAACCCAGCCGGCATGCCAACCGTCATATATAATCCCCCGATCGGCAACAAGAAAATACCTGATAATGAAGATGGTGTCTGGTATTTCAATATTCGATTCATGAATAAAAATGGTTGGGGTGCAATCGCGCATTATAAAATCCAGATTGACACAGTTTCTCCAAATTCGTTTAAAATATCATTCCCTCACGGCGATACAAGTGAAGACCCACGACCTATTATTAACTTCAATACAACTGACACGACATCAGGTGTATCCTATTATGAAGTCAAAATCGGAGAGGGTATCTTCAATAGGATAAGTACAAGCGAGGTATTATCTAACCCGTATTCTCCTGAACCACAGGATCCGGGTAAATATCAGATATTAGTTAAGGCTGTTGATAATGCTCGAAATGAGACAATTCAATCAAGTGAATTCGTTATTACACCACTTAATACGCCGATTATAACTGATTACCCAACCGAACTTGGAAAAGATGATTTGTTGAGAATCAGGGGTACTTCATACCCGCTAACAAATATCGAGGTTGTTGTTGAGGATTCGAAAGGTATTAAGACAAGCCAAATCGGACATGTCGTAGTTGATGGTAGTTTTGGAATGGTGTGGGCAAAAGACCTTGATACAGGAACTTACACACTCACAGCCCGAGCCATAGACAAAAAGGAGGCAAAAAGTAATTTTACGAAACCAATCAACTTTACAGTTAAGCATTCATTGTTCTCAAGTATCAGTTCAGCTGTACTCGGATGGCTTTCACTCCTCATAATCCTCATACTGCTTCTTGGAGGCATCGCACTTCTCATAATTTTCTTTATTCATAGAAGTAAAAAAATGAAGAATTCAATTAGAAAAGAGATTCGCTCTGCTGAGTTGGCAGTCCATAAGGCCTTCGACATTCTTCGTGATAATGTGCAGGATCAAATAACTACACTCGAAAAAGCCCGCTCAAAAAGGCCACTTACGAAGGAAGAAGAAAAAGTAATTAAACATCTCCAGGCAAATCTTACGAAAGCGGAGGCATATATTGAAAAGGAAATATCTAAAATAAAACAATGAAAAAATTCAGTATATTTGAATCAGCGATCATAGGGCTTCTTGTTGGGGTAGTCATTTCTGCTTATATGACGTTTGTCGTCAGCATGGAAGGATTTATAGGTAAAATACTGAGTTGGATATCACTTAAACCACTTCTCGACATGCTTGAAATTCCAGATGAGAGGTTGCTTCTTATATCATTTCTTTATTTTGTTCTCGTCTATATTATCTATGGTGCAATTATCGGCCTCCTCGTAAGGAATAGCAAAAAAGCTTCTATAGCTGCTTTTATTGCACTTTTTGCTTTAGCTGCTGGTACTGTATTTGAACAGGTAAATGGTACAGCTGCTATGGTAAATAACCCAACCGTAGACTATTTTACAGCATCAGTTGTTAACTCAGTTCCAAGAATTCCGAAGCAGTATTTCGGCAATGAGGCTCTTGGTGACTTGAATGCAGATGGTAGGGATGATGTTGCTTTCATTATCCGAAGAGAGGACGATGATCGAGGTGTATTGTATTATCTTACAACAGCATTAGCCTCAGAGAATGGTCGGCAAGGAACTAATCTTATTTTCCTTGGAGAAAAGATTCAGCCAGAGAATATAATGATTGAAAACGGAATTATCAGTATAGCTTATACTGATCTTTCTAATCTTGAATCAACAACGACTCTTGTAGTCAGCGCCCAGGTTGTCGATGGGAACCTTGTGCAGAATAAATAAGGTGGTATCTTGTTTATATGTCTATTTTTAAACTCGCACAGGCAATGACACCGGCCGGTGATCAGCCAAAAGCAATCGAGGGCCTTACAAATGGCCTTAAGAAAGGTTTGCGAAAGCAGACGCTTTTTGGCGTTACTGGCTCTGGTAAGACGTTTACTATGGCAAACGTCATTGTGAACCACAGCAAGCCGACGCTTGTCATCGCTCATAACAAGACACTTGCCGCACAGCTTGCGCAGGAATATAGGGAATTCTTTCCAAATAATGCTGTTCACTATTTCGTCTCATACTATGATTACTATCAGCCAGAGGCTTACATGCCAGTTACTGATACATATATAGAGAAGGAAGCGATGATAAATGAGGAAATCGATAGGCTTCGCCATGCTTCCACTCAAGCCTTGCTCACCCGCAAGGATGTGATTATTGTTGCTTCAGTTTCTTGTATCTACGGCTTGGGTAGTCCAGCTGAGTATGAAAAAGTAAATTTAAAGCTAGAAAAAGGAATGGAACTCTCTCGAGCAGAGCTTATCCGCAAACTCATTGATGTTCATTTCGAAAGGACAACAGCAGATCTTACGGCAGGACAATTTCGCGCTCTCGGAAACATGATTGAGATTATGCCTGTGAGTGACAAGACTGTGTACAGAATTGAATATGATGGCAGTATCATTTCAGATATTATTGAACTTGATCCAGTGACGATGGCAGTGCGTACAACTCACGAGACAGTTTTTCTTTTTCCCGCGAAGCATTTCATTAGTACAGATGAGCAATCAAAAAAAGCGTTTGAAACTATAAAAGCAGAACTCGAGCAGCGACTAAAGGAGCTTGAAAAGGCTGGAAAAATGCTTGAAGCAGAGCGGTTGAAGCGCAGGGTTAAATATGATCTCGCGCTTATCAGGGAGGTTGGTTATTGCAACGGTATTGAGAATTATTCTCGTCATTTTTCTGGAAAAAAAGCAGGTGAAGCACCAGATTCTCTTCTCGCATACTTCCCACATAAGGATGATGGAACCCCTGACTTTTTGACAGTCATCGATGAATCACATGTTACAGTCCCACAGCTCGGAGGAATGTACGCAGGAGATGCTTCTCGAAAGGATACGCTCATCGAGTTCGGTTTCCGGCTACCTTCTGCACGGGATAATCGCCCGATGAAGTTTGAGGAATTTGAAAAAGCCGTCGGTCAGGTGATTTATACGACTGCAACCCCAGGAAAATTTGAAAAAGAACATAGTGAGCAAGTTGTTGAGCAAGTTATTCGTCCTACTGGCCTTATTGATCCAGTTATTGATGTAAAACCAGTAGCTGAAAAGGGAACTTATGTTGGTCAGATTTTTGATTTCATTACTGAAGCTGAAATAGTAATTAAAAGAGGCGAGCGCGCTATTGCAACCACACTTACCAAGAAGATGGCTGAGGATTTGAGCGAATTTTTAAAGGAAAAGGGGATTAAATCTGAATACTTGCATAGCGATATCAAGACCATTGATCGAATCACAATCCTCACTGAGTTTCGAAGAGGGAAATTCGATGTTCTAGTCGGAGTTAACTTGCTCCGAGAAGGTTTGGACCTCCCAGAGGTTTCTTTAATCGGTATTCTTGATGCTGATAAGGCGGGCTTTCTTCGTTCAGAAACTTCCCTCATCCAGATTATTGGCCGCGCTGCACGAAACGTGAACGGACGCGTGATTCTCTATGCGGACGTTATGAATACTGCATTAAATTATGCTATTAATGAGACTGCTCGACGAAGGAAGATTCAATCAGATTACAATACAAAGCACGGAATCACACCCAAGACCATTATCAAGAAGATTCAGGATATTACAGATCAGCTCAAGAGTGAGCATGATAAGACTGTTTCCGAAATGATGAAAATCGACGAGGAATTGTTCAATAAAGACCCGAAGAAGCTCATGAAAATGAAGGAAGAGGAGATGAATGAGGCTGTAAAAGTGCTTGATTTCGAGACCGCAGCCCTCTTGAGGGATGAAATTTTGAATTTGAAGAAGAAAATGGAAAAGAAGGCTGTGGACAGTAAATAGCTTATTCGTGATACAATTATCCCATGAACAAAGAAAAAATCCTTATTGCGCTCGGAGATAGAAATCTATCTGCTCTCCTCATGCAGCAACTCAAGGAACTCGGCTATCAGATAGATAGCGTAACGAACGGAAAGGATGCTCTCGAAAAAATGAAAAGTCTCAAACCTGACCTCGTACTTATAGACACAAACCTTCCAGTACTTAACGGCTATGAGGTTATGACTCAAAAAAGTTTCGATAGAGAAATTACCAAGATCCCTGTTATTGTTGTTTCAAACTCAGGACTGCCAATACAAATGAATAAGTTGCCTTCAACCCCAGTCATGAAAGATTTTATTATTAAAGCACATGTTGAACCTCGAGAGGTTATTGAAAAAATTGAAAAGGCTCTTGGTCGTGAACACACGACCGACACACCTGAATCTACCCCAAAGGACCAACAGCATGGAGTTGGTAAAAAAGTTCTTTGGGTTGAGGATGACAAGCTTTTGAGTACCATTCTTTCTAAAAAAATTGAAGGAACTGGTTATAAGTTGCTTAAGGCGATTAACGGCAAAGAAGCCTTTGCTTTTTTAGCAGCAGATGTTCCTGATATTATTATCCTCGACATTATGCTTCCAGAAATGAGTGGATTTGAAGTCCTACAAAAAATAAAAGGTGAAGATAGATTAAGAAAAGTTCCTGTTATTATGCTTTCAAATTTGAGCAAACAAGGAGACATCGAAAAGGCAAAGTTACTTGGTGCAAATAAATTTGTCGTGAAGGCAGCTGTTTCGCTCGATGAGATTATACGAGAAATAGATGCTTTGATTAAAAAGTAGCACAAGTGAGTTTTTGATTTGCCTAATTCTCATAGACTGTTATAGTTAACCCCTAAGGAACAATGTTCCGACTTTTTTCATAATAATATGGCCAAAAAGAACGAAAAAAACATAAATGAGCGGGGGGATGAAAAAATCATCGTAAGGGGAGCCCGAACACATAATCTTAAGAATATAACTGTTGAGATGCCTCGTAATAAGATGGTGGCTATTACTGGCCTTTCTGGTTCAGGAAAGTCGTCCCTTGCTTTTGATACTATTTTTGCGGAAGGCCAGCGTCGCTATGTCGAATCTCTCTCTTCATATGCACGTCAGTTTCTTCGTCAAATGCAGAAGCCGGATGTTGATGAGATTATCGGTCTTTCACCCGCCATTTCAATTGATCAGAAATCACGGTCAAACAACCCTCGCTCTACAGTCGCAACAATAACTGAGATTTACGATTACCTTCGAATCCTTTTCGCTCGTGTCGGTAAGCCGCACTGTCTTACTTGTGGACGTGAAATTCATCGCATCTCAAAAGAGGAAATCCTTGAAACTATCATCAAGCAGGTTACAACACACAACAAAACTGGAAAAACAGTAATGGGAGTAGATGTAAGTGACCAGAAGGTTAAAGTCTATGCGCCTATTGTGGTCGGACGAAAGGGTGAGTACTACCAGCTTCTTTATGATCTTCTCGGGAAGGGATATGACAAGGTAAAGATTGACGGGAAAGTAATGCGACTTCGAGAGCAGATTATTCTTGATAAAAATAAGAAGCACGATATTGATGTGCTTGTCGATGAACTTTTCCTAAGTGAATTTAAGAATAATATAAAGGATAATAACAAACAGCGTGATAATGCTGTTGAGAGACTTTCTGAGGCTCTCGAAAAAGCTATTGAAGAAGCGCAAGGACTCATAAAGATAGAATTTCCCGACGAGGAAAAGCTTATGTCAGTAAAGTTTATGTGCCCTTATGATGGATTCTCATACCCTGAAATTGAACCTCGTTTGTTCTCTTTTAACTCTCCTTATGGAGCCTGCGCGACTTGTAACGGTCTTGGTACAAAGGAATTTTTCAGTAATGAGGATTGTCCAGCATGTAAAGGAGCCCGTCTTCGTGAAGAGTCTTTGTTTGTAAAGATAGACAATAAAAATATTGTTGATGCGACTTCGATGTCTATCGAGCAAGCAAAGGTCTTTTTTGATGAAATAAAACTGAGTGAGACTGAGAAGGAAATTGCTAAGGTCATCCTCAAAGAAATAGAGTCTCGTTTACAGTTCATGGTTAATGTTGGAATCGAATATCTCACACTAGACCGTCGCGCCCATACGCTTTCTGGCGGAGAGGCACAGCGTATTCGCCTTGCATCACAGCTTGGTTCTGGGCTCGTGGGGGCACTCTATGTGCTTGATGAACCAACTATTGGGCTCCATCAGCGTGACAATGATCGTCTCATTAAGACGCTTACAAGCCTTCGTGATCTTGGAAATACTATCATTGTCGTAGAACACGATGAAGATACGATGTTTGCTTCTGACTATATTATCGATATTGGACCTGGGGCAGGTGTGCATGGTGGAGAGGTTGTCGTTTCTGGCTATCTCGATGAGCTTCTGACTGCAAAAAAGAATACCTCAGGTTCCTTAACCCTCTCATATTTGCGAGGAGAAAAGAAAGTAGAAATCCCCGAGACCCGTCGTGAGCCAAAAGGAAAAATCTCAGTGAAAGGTGGAAATATTTTCAACATTAAGGATATGAATGCTGAAATTTCACTTGGCTGCCTCAACGTGATCACAGGAGTTTCTGGCTCTGGGAAATCTTCGTTCATGTACGAAATTCTTCATAAAAATTTGCAGGCTCGTCTCGAGTTTCGACACCGAACAGCGCAAATTTACAATTGTTCAAGCTTCACCGGTAGTGAATATCTCGGACGAACCATTCTCATTGACCAGTCTGCCATCGGACGTACACCACGATCGAATCCAGTAACTTATACAGGCGCTTGGACGCATATTCGAGATCTTTTTGCGGCATCTACAGAGGCACGGGCTCATGGTTGGGGACCGGGACGATTTTCTTTCAATGTAAAAGGTGGACGTTGCGAGGCCTGTCAGGGAAACGGAGAAATTGCTGTTGAAATGCACTTCCTGCCAACGGTTTATGTTCCGTGTGAGGTTTGTAACGGTAAAAGATTCATGAAGGAAACTCTTGATGTAAAATACAAGGGTAAAAGTGTTTTCGATATATTGCAAATGTCTGTTGAGGAGGGTTTGAAATTCTTCGAAGACATTCCTGCAGTTTCTGACCGTCTTCAGACACTCGGTGAGGTTGGTCTTGGGTATCTTCAGCTTGGTCAGTCAGCAACGACGCTTTCTGGAGGAGAGGCTCAGCGCGTGAAGATTTCTTCAGAGCTATATCGAGCGCATCTGCAAAAGACGATTTACCTTCTTGATGAACCAACAGTTGGGCTCCACTATGAGGATGTACGAAAGCTAATAGAGATTCTTCAGAGACTTGTAGAAAAAGGGAATACCGTTGTGGTTATTGAACATAACCTCGATCTTATAAAGTCAGCTGACTATGTTGTTGATATAGGGCCTGATGGAGGCGCACGGGGTGGAAAAATAGTAGCAAAAGGAACTCCAGAGGATGTGGCACGAAACGAGAAGTCATATACAGGTCAATATCTCAAGAAGGTTTTGAAAAAATAGGCTTATTTAAAAACCGCGCCCCTTGTGTAGTATGGGCGCAGTTTCTCATGTTTACTTATGGTCTCTAGGGGTTCCTTTTGCTATAGGCTGTGATAATCCAGGGTGACACAAGTGCAATCGCTGTGCCACTCAGAATACTCGACCAGCAAGGTTGATTGTTGTTTATTCCGTTCGAAATCATGATCAATCCTCCAGCGAGAGATATGACCATGAAAACGACCGGACCAGCTTTTGGCTTGATGAAGGGCATACTCATAAATCGCTGTAGAAGCAATTCTTATTGAAAAACAGCCGAAATTACTGTACAGTTATATCAATGACTAGTCAAGACTTTAAAAAACTATCGCTTCCAGAAGCGCCCGGGGTTTATTTTTTCAAGGATTCCGCAGGTAATATTCTCTATATTGGGCGAGCAACCTCGCTTTATGACCGCGTTCATAGCTATTTTAGTAACGATCTAATTGCAACCCGTGGTCCTTTACTAGTAGATATGGTTACGAAAGCTTCCACCGTTGAGTATGTTCAAACTGACTCTGTTCTTGAGGCAGTTATTCTCGAGTCAAATGAGATTAAAAAGTATTTGCCGCATTTTAATACAAAAGAAAAAGATAATAAAAGCTATAATTTCCTCATTATCACTGATGAAGAATTTCCTCGAATCGTGATAGTGCGAGGAAGAACACTCGAACTACTTAATGAAAATGAGTTAGGTTTTAAGATCAAATATCAGTTCGGTCCATATCCACAAGGTTCTCTCCTTCGCGACGCACTAAAAATCGTTCGTAAGATTTTTCCATTTCGTGATGAAAAAGCCACATTGAAGCATCACGAAAGTTTCTATCGTTCAATTGGTCTTTCGCCTGATACTGATTCGCCAGAAGCAAAGAAGGATTACCAAAGGACGATTCGAAATCTTGTCCTGTTTTTTGAGGGTAAAAAGGGTCAGCTTATTAAAGTACTCGAAAAGGAGATGGATGAGTATGCAGACGCACTCGAGTTCGAAAAAGCTCAAAAGATTCGAAATACGTTGTACGCCCTTAACCATATTCAGGACGTCTCTCTTATTAAAGCTGAGAACGATGCTTCAGAGGTTATCGAAGGATTTAGGATTGAAGCGTATGACATTGCGCACATGTCAGGAAAGGATACTGTGGGTGTTATGACTGTGGTTATAAATGGCGAACTGCAAAAATCACACTATAAGAAATTTAAGATCTCAAAGGATGCAAATAATGATACTGCTGCATTAAAGGAGATACTAACTCGTCGATTCAATCACCCAGAATGGAAATCTCCTGATCTCATTGCTATTGATGGAGGAATAGGGCAATTGAACGCTGCAAAAGAAATTGTTAAAAGTATTCCTGTTGTTTCGATAGTAAAGAATGATGCGCACAAACCGGACCATTTTCTTGGTGATGAAAAGATGATTGAAGCTCACGGTAAGGATATTTTACTTGCAAACAGCGAGTCTCACCGATTTGCCATCGCGTACCACAAAAAGCTTAGAAGTAGAGCCTTCCTAAAGAGGGTTGCAAAGTAACTATAAAGGTGGTATAATATTCTGGGTTAGTTTTGTTTCCTCCGAGGGTAGTTGTGGTGTCCATCCACAAAGACCTTGGAAACATCCCCGTTGCAGGGTTCGTCGGTAAACGGTTCAACCGTCCGCCCTATCCTGCAACGGTTTTTTTATTGTATACTTATACCTATGCACAAAACACGCGTCGGAGTTCTTCGAGGAGGACCAAGTAATGAGTATGAAGTTTCGCTAAAGACAGGCGCGACAGTTTTGAATCATCTCCCTGCAGATAAATATAGCGTGAGGGATATTCTCATTGATAAGAATGGTACCTGGCACATCAATGGTCTTCCAATCAAACCCCATGCAGCATTGAATCATTTTGATGTTATTTTTAACGCGCTTCACGGTCATTATGGGGAGGATGGTAAGGTCCAGCACACGCTTGAAACTCACGGAATTCCTTTTACTGGTTCTGGTTCTTTTGCTTCAGCTATTGGGATGAATAAGCATCTTTCAAAGAATGTTTACAAAAATGAAAAGATGAAGACCCCTCAGTCGTTGCTTCTCGATTCTCTTCAGAGTATAAGCGTTGAGGCACATAAGGCTTTTCAGAAATTTCCTTTGCCAGTTATAGTAAAGCCGACCTCGAGTGGTTCATCAGTTGGAGTAAAAATTGTGAAAGGATTTCCAGAGCTTGAGGAGGCAATTAAACAGGCATTTGAACACAGCCAATCTGTTCTTGTAGAAGAATTCATTGATGGTATCGAGGCAACTGTCGGAGTCGTTGATGGTTATCGTGATCATGATCTTTATGCCTTGCCACCGATTGAAATTCGTCCTCATGGAGACAGGTTTTTTGATTTTGAAGCAAAATATCAGGGATTGTCAGATGAGATAGTACCCGGTAATTTTACTGAAGCACAAAAGAAGGAATTGGAACACCTCGCGAAACAAGCCCACAAAGCCCTTGGACTTCGCCACTACTCGCGATCAGATTTTATGATTCATCCGAAGCGGGGAATCTTTATACTTGAAACAAATACACTCCCAGGACTTACTGAGGAATCCCTTATTCCGAAAGCTTTGTATTCCGTAGGGGCTTCGCTTGAGCATTTCCTTGACCATATAGTTCAGCTTGCAATTAACGATAAATAAGGTAGAATATTTTTTACTGGGCCCTTAGCTCATCTGGTAGAGCACCTCATTTGCAATGAGGGGGTGGCAGGTTCGAGTCCTGTAGGGTCCACCAGCAAAATAAAAGGCGTCACGAAGTGATGCTTTTTATTTTGTATGGAAGGGAGGCGGCAGGACTCGAAAGACGGAAGCTGCGAAGGCAGCTGAGTCCGGGTCGGGAACCGCTTCAGTAGAAGCGGATTCCTGACCGAGTCCTGTAGGGTCCACCACGAAAGAAAAAGCTGGCATGAGCCAGTTTTTCTTTTGTCTGAGATACCACTTGGACGAGAAAGCCGGACTGAGCGAAGGCGAAGGAGGCGGGGTCGAGGAAATTCCCAGCAGGGAATTATCCGTGACCGAGTCCTGTAGGGTACACCAACATAAATCTATTCTATTGACAATGCACTGAGATAGGCATAAATTGTCTTTTAGTAATTTGTAAAATTTGGGTAAAAAAATTCTCCCTTCGGAGGATTGCTCAAATCTTGTCAGACAACCAAGAACGCCATGAAGACAAAAATTCCGCCAGGACTTTTTCCGCCACAACAGTATGCAAAAATACTTCTGGGAGTCTCGAGGGGCACATCACGAAACGAATTTCACGCCAATTTTTTTCGTTGTACGGTCGTATCGTCGGGCGGATTCCGATACCTTGAAGGATTCCGAATGCCACCTGAAGAATTGACAGAGCGGTGTCAACCACTCAGAAAAAGCAATATGATCGGTATAGCCCACACTGTCGTGCAGCATATTCGTGACTCCGGACTTCGACTTGAAAAGGTGGTTAATGGATTCGAGTTCAACTACCTCAAACAGACAATCATAGGTTGTGACTCTGTTTCAGAGGACGATTTCAGGTTCATGCGCGAGCTTATCGAGCGCAATTTCAGCCGCGGTCGAAAAAAGCAGAAAGAGATGGTGTTATTTGGCCAACTCAACTAAAGACAATTTCACAAGCTGGGGAAGCAATTCCCCAGCTTATTTGTTTGAGTTATCCCCACCTTTCTCTTGCAGGTGAACGATTGTTCACTTATACTATATACATAACAGAAACGTTGCATAGCAACATTAATCAATAAAAAATCATGAGCACATTTTTTCAAAAGATAACCATAAGAAAGGAAATCAAGAAGTTGAACGAGGTCATTGATCTCAAGATCATAAAGGGTCTTCCATACAGGGCTGAAGCTCGACGACACAAGTTTCTAGCATCACAGTTTTACATAATCAATAGTCGACAACCAAGGGCGAGCATGTTTAAGAAAATGTCTCACGTTCTTGCAAGCTTCGTATTATAATAATCACTAATGATAGAAAACTATAAGAATAAAATATTTGCATTCTATGAACGGCAGAAGAGGATGCCGACATATGCTGAGATCATGAAGCTTCTCGGCTTCAAGTCTAAGAATGCAGTATACAAGGTCATCAACAAGCTCATTGATGCTGGCTTTGTGGATAAGGATGAGTCAGGAAGACTTACCCCGAAAAATCTTTTTCAGGAGGTTAAGCTCCTTGGTCTTGTCGAGGCTGGTATTCCAACAGTTGCGGAAGAGGAGGCTCTCGATACACTTAATCTCGACAGTTATTTGATTAAGAATAGACCAGAATCATTTCTTCTAAAGGTAAAAGGAGATTCCATGATAGAGGCAGGAATAAATGAAGGTGACCTCGTCATAGCCGAGCGAACTGACAACCCAAAAGAGAACGATATAGTCATTGCGGAAGTCGATGGAGGATGGACCATGAAATATTTCAAGAAAAAAGGGAACAGTTACTACCTTTTACCTGCAAATAAAAAATACGGACCAATTTATCCGGAAAATGACATGAGAATAGCGGCAGTTGTTAAAGGAGTTATACGGAAATATTAGATAAATTCATTTGAATTAGTCAACTTGTTTTAACCTGTTTTAGGAGTATGCTTGTGTGAGTTTTAGTTCGTTGTAAGTCAACCCCCAACCCACCCATTAATCATGAAAAATCGGCTTTTTGTCGGTGCTCTTTCATTAGTTTCATTGGGCGGATTTCATTCTTTTGCCCAGGAAACCAACGCTGTTGTAAACACGAATACGCTCTATATTTCTAAAGTTGCAGGTACCCCAGAAGATTTTTTTGGGAGACTTGTAACCTACGCTGGAGAGCATGGGCATCAGAACTTGATGCAGGACCTTACCTTAAGGCTCTATCCAGATCCGTTTGCCTACAATGGCGAGCAGATTACTTCGATTGGTCAGGATATCATGGCAGATTCCTTTGCTGATGCAGGAAGGCAGATCGGTGAAGAATCAGCAGGCTACTTTTTCTTCCGAGGAGTGTACGAAAGCAGCATGGATGGCCTCGGCGGATTCTTCTCAAGCAAGTTTAAAAAGTTCGGAAGCATCTTCGTTCGTAACACAATCAATGGTACGGCAGAGGAGGCACTGGATCAAAACTCGCTCGCGTTCCAGCCTTCGAAAGAAAGATGGCTGCAAAAGTTGAACGAAGACGGTGATGTCAGCTTCGGTCTTCGTCCGGGATCGAGCCCGTATTTCTTTGTGAGTACACACATCCAGAGGAATGGTAGGGAACTGGCCTTTATCAACATGCGTTGCTACTATCGCAAGTTGGAATCCTTTCAAGCAAGGTTTCTTGTGTCCGTCCCGATTGATAAAAGGTGGTCGCTTGATACAGCTTTCACCTATACGCCCACCGAAGAAAGTGACAGATATGGAACAGTCAGTGTCGGTATCATTCGTCTTGAAAGAAGGATCGGCAAGCACGGCTTCCTTTTCATCGGCGAACAGTTGAGTAAAAACAACTCGACTCTCATTGGGTTTAGCAGAGAATGGTAGTTTTCAAGAATCACGTATATACAGCAATGTACATGCGTGATTTTTTTATCCACATTCTTCTTTACCCATCCTGAATACTATGATGCTATAATTATGATTAATATGGCAATTCAAAATCAAAGTGCTCCTCTCAAGATCCCGGTGATTCATCATTATAAGCCGATATACGTACTCCTTTTCATTCTTATCTGTGTTCTTGTCGCAGGTTTTACTATTTATTTTACTATGATTTTACCTTCACAGTATCCTCCAGGACAGGATGATTCATTGACGCAAGTGCTCCAGGCACAAAAGCAACAAGCATTTGAAGACATCAAAGTACAGATATCAACAACACCATCCATAACACAGCAGCAGAAAAATCAGGCATTCGAGGAGATTAAAAAAATAACAGCACAACAAAAAAAATAACATGAAAACAAAAATTACAAATAACATTAAGGCAATAATTCTCGGACTCGCTCTGACGATTGGAATGGGCTATGCGGCAGCCGCTACATTTACAGGACCAGCATGTGGACCAGAAGGAGATTGTAATACACCTGCACCAGTGAATATTGGTGGAAACGACGCTGGAAAGACACCGTATTCTCAACTTAAGACCGGGCTCCTTACTTTAATGTCATTAATTACTCCTGATCTTACTGTTCGAAATGCAGATTCATCACCTGTTACTGTGGGTCAGGTTCTTA
>JAUPUH010000014.1 GCA_030917665.1 Patescibacteria group bacterium
CAAGCTCCTCAACCATACTGGATGAAGGCTGTTGCCTATATCTATATGAAAAAGTTTGATCTTGCTCGGGAGTACGCTCAAAAAGGTCTTGAATTGAACCCCCTTGTAAAACAGAGTCAGAATGTTGTGAGCTATGTCGAAAAATCAATCAAAAGCTTTCCAGAGATCGACCTCTATTTTTTCAAACAGATTTAAGGTTGGTTGATTTCTTGGTATACTATTCTTATGAAAAATCCCTTCGACCAGACGTTCTTCAAATTCCTGCTCGGTTTTAGTTTTATTCTGACTGCGAGCTTCGCAGTACTCTTTTTTGTTGGACGCTACAGCACAGGACTTGGTGAGCAGGAAGTGACAGTTCTCCAAGAAAAATAGAAAATTCATTTTTTCTTCATCTCGGTTTTGTATGATGATTTCATTACTAAGTAATGCATCATTATATGAAAATAAAAATAATTAAAACTCTCGCGTTCGTATCTCTATTACTCGTACCACACATCTCCCTCGCTGAGACCCATGTGTACTCAAAAGACATTCAGGTGGAATGGAATTGGAAGAAAGAGGCAAGTCCCTATATTCTTGAGGAGTCGATTTATATTCCGCAAGGACATACTCTCACTATTTCAGAAGGAGTTGAGGTAATATCTGCTGTTACAGATGAGGAGAGTACACATACACTTACGATTGGAGGTGACTTGAAAGTAGTCGGATCCAAGGACGACCCTGTTAAATTTACTGACCTCTATTCGCTCTATTTCGTAGGTTCCTTTTCTTCTATTACCCACGCGATATTTCAAGGAACAGGTCTCGATTTTTTTAGCAGCAATAGCACGATTAAAGACTCAATAATCAGAGATGCATTCCACGCAATTACGGCACGAGGAAGTACGATAGATATTTCTAACTCGGTACTTGAGAGAAATTCTTATGGCATAAGTTCTTATTCTTCAGGACCAGTTTTTCCAATGCTGCTTGCTACTACAACAACGAAAGAACTTTCTGTTAATGTAAAACAGAATGTTATAAAGATTCATGATTCAAAGTTGGTTGATAATGCGCGTTTCGGAATACTTAATCAAACAACGAACACTCTGGATGCCACTGATAATTGGTGGGGGAATGCTGCAGGCCCAGAAGATGCTGTTTCAGGTCTCGTTCTCGCAGATCCTTGGCTGAAGAAAGATCCATTTGGTGCACTATGCTGTTCTAACGTCTTATTCGTTCCAGGCATCCAAGCAAGCAGGTTATATAAAGGTTCAAATATGCTTTGGGAACCAAATCGTAATGATGATGTAAGAAAGTTGTTTATGAATCAGAAAGGGGTGAGTATAGATCAGTCAATATCAATAGGTGAAATTATTAGTTCAGCGTTGGGTGTAAAAGATATCTACAAAAGCTTCATTGGTTCCATGGACACTATGGTAAACGAAGGCTTAATCAACGAATGGCTTCCTTGGCCGTATGATTGGAGGAGGGGCGCTTATGATATTGTAGACAAATCATTTTTGGATAGGGCATATAAACTTGCGTCTTCCTCTAAGACAGGAAAGATAATCCTAATTGCTCACAGCAACGGAGGACTTGTAGCTAAGGCATTGTTGAAGACACTTGAAGAGGTGGATATGCAGAGCATTATCGAAAAAAGTATCTCAGTCGCTGTTCCAGAACTTGGAACTCCTCAAGCGATACTTGCTATGCTTCATGGCGACGGGCAATCGATTGCTGGAGGGCTCGTCCTTTCAAGAAATACTGCTCGAAGTTTTTCGCAAAATCTACCAGGTGCTTATGGACTTCTACCGTCACGAAAGTTTTTTGAGAAAAACCCCCTCACTGTTATTTCAAATTCGTTTTCAAGTCCCTATGGTCAGTCCATTTCTACCTATCAAGGGATGAAAGATTTTCTTTTGAGAAATTCATTTTCGAAGGCTTCAACTACAGATATCAACACCCCACTTAGTCTTAACTCCTATCTTCTATCTCTGAACGAATCTTTCCATTTGATCTATGACACTTGGAAACCATCAAGTACCACAAAAACGTTATCAGTATTTGGTTGGGGTATACCAACTTCAAAATCCGTCGCCTATGAAAAAGATGTCCACTGTAAATCGAGTAGAATCTTGTGTGATTTGTCGATGTCGAGAACTATCACATCAGCTGGAGATGGAACGGTAATGACAGCATCAAATTCAGAATCCGCAGATGCTACTTTTTTCTTTGACCTTAAGAAACTCAAGATTGATACAAAAAAGGAAATCAGCCACGCTGACATCATGGAGTCATCACAACTTCAAGATTTTTTGAAGAGTTCTATTTCAGATACGTCAGCAGGGGATGACTATAAGAAATATTTCAGTGTTTCAGAACCAACTGATGCCGACAAGTGGCTTTATATCAGAGTGTATTCACCGGTTGATATTGATATCTATGACAAGGATGGAAATCATACAGGGCTGATTAGGAATCAAGGTGATGCTTCAGATGCAGAAAATTATGAAACCACTATACCCTCAAGTGTTTATGATGGATGGGGTAGAACAAAACAGGTGATACTTCCGTATGATCAAGAATACGATATCTTGCTCAGCGGCACTGGGGATGGCGTATTCTCAATTGAAGCGGAGGTTGTACAGGGTGAAACAATTCTTGCTTCTACAACGTTCAGTGAAATGCCGGTAAACCCCTTAATGAAGGTGGATTTCAGTGTTGGAACTTCAACAGACTCATTTGCAAGCTCAACTGTAATGTATGTTGATATGAATGGGGATGGCACAAGCGAGACAGTTCACAATTCAGACCAGTTCTTGAAGGCAAATTCGAAAAACAGGAAATATCGCAAAGAATTCAGAAAGTCTATAAGAAGGCTATTCCATAAGGTGAGAGGGCAACACTGATTGACTCAAGAGACGACTTTTGGTAGTGTGGATGCATAAGGCCAGAGACAGAAGGTATGGGCAGTGCCCAGTAAGATCCTTCCGAGGTTCTTCCGTCCCAATGGATGGAACTCACTCTACGCCCTTATTTAATCAAAGGTCGTTTTTTTTATTAAATTTTGAAAATCAAAATGGCACGTACAAAAGCAGAAAAAAAGGAAATATTGGAAAAGCTTGAAGGTATAGTTAAGGACGCACAGTCGATGGTTTTCGTAAATTTTCACGGACTGAATGTAGGTGATACTACTCAGGTTCGCCGAAAGCTTAAGAGCGAAAATGTGGGATTCTTTGTTTCAAAGAAATCTCTCACACGAAAAGCTCTTGATGCGAAAAAGATTGAAGGTATCCTTCCTGAGCTTACCGGAGAAGTAGGACTCGCATATGGAAAGGACCTCATCGCTCCAGCTCGAGAGATATACGAATTCCAGAAGAAGCACAAGGGAAGCATATCTATCCTTGGAGGAGTATTCGAAGGAAAGTTCATGTCAAAGGAAGAGATGATGGGCATTGCTCAGATTCCTTCACAGAAGACACTTCACGCAATGTTCGTCAATGTCATCAACTCTCCTATTCAAGGATTTGTTATGGCACTCGATCAAATCGCAAAGAAAAAGACAGTTTAGTTTTTCACTTACTATTAACATCTAATAATTTATCAAAATGGAAACAGTAGAAATCCCAGCAAAGTTCAAGTCAGTCGTAGAAACAATCGAGACAATGTCAGTTCTCGACCTCAACGAGCTCGTAAAGCTCCTCGAGAAGAAATTTGGAGTGTCAGCTGCAGCAGTTGCAGTAGCAGCTCCAGCAGCAGCGGCTACAGAGGAGAAGAGCACAGTTGCTCTCCACCTTGCAGCAGCAGGTGAGCAGAAGATTGCAGTTATCAAGGTCATCAAGGAAGCCCTTGCTCTTGGACTCAAGGAGGCAAAGGACATGGTTGACGGTGCTCCAATCCTCGTTAAGGATGCAATGAAGAAAGAAGATGCAGACGCCCTTAAGAAGAAGATTGAAGAGGCTGGAGGAAAGGTTGAATACAAATAAACCCGACCAAAAGTGCTTAACAAAAGACCGCCTGACAAAAGGGCGGTTTTTTGCTAGTATACATAGCTATGGAAATCCTTACGAAACTCTTCGGAAATGCTGCCAAGGTTAAATTGATGAGACTGTTCCTTTTCAATCCTGATAGTGCGTATTCATCATCTGAAATAGCAGAACGAAGTAAAACATCCTCAAAGGAGGTCAGAAAAGAGCTTGCGGGGCTAATGAATGTCGGAATAGTCCGAAAAAGAGCAGTTGTTCGCGAGATACATACCAAGAAGAAAAAGAAGATTGTGGTTCGAAAAGTAAACGATGTCGGCTATTTTCTTGATCAAAAATTTCCGTACCTTCAAGCCCTCAAAAACCTCCTTATTACAGTAAGCCTACATGCTGACGATTCACTTGTAAGAAAGTTTAATAGTGTTGGCAGGATTAAATTCTTTGTCGCGTCTGGTCTTTTCATACAAGAGTGGGATACTCGCGTTGATCTTCTCATTGCAGGTGATGACCTTAATCTCAATAAGCTCGACACTGTCATAAAATCAATTGAAGCCGAAGTAGGGAAGGAAATAACTTACTCAGCATTTGAAACAGCTGATTTCGAGTACCGTTATGGTATTCATGATCGCCTCATACGCGATATTCTTGATTTCCCACACACAACCCTTGTGGATAAGCTTGGCATCGATGAGAAGTAAGGATGGTATAATTATGGACATTAGTAATTATTAATGGCTCATTAATTTTCATTTAAATATATGATGTTCGTAGAAAATTGGGGTGAGGTATTCACTCAATCATTGCAGGGAATTTGGCTCGGTATCGCAAGCTTTGTGCCGACACTAGTAATCGCAGTTATCATCTTTGCGATAGGGTGGGTGCTCGCTGCACTTATTGAGAAGCTCGTTGAGGGTCTCTTCAAGACTTTCAAAGTTGACGCAGCTCTCAAGAGCGCCGGCTTCGAGGATGTAGTTGAACGATCAGGTTACAAGCTTAACTCTGGACGTTTCATCGGTTCTCTCGTTAAGTGGTTTGTGGTTGTAGTATTCCTTATCGCTTCATTTGATATCCTTGGCTTGAGCCAGGTCAACTCTTTCCTTAAGGATGTTGTTCTCTCATACCTCCCACAAGTTATCGTAGCGGTACTTGTACTTATGGTTGCAGTCATGATTGCTGACGCAGTTCAGAAGATTGTTATCGCATCTGCACGTGCAGCTCACGTAAAGTCTGCATCACTTCTCGGAGCAATCGCAAAGTGGGCTATCTGGATCTTCGCTATACTTACAGCGCTCTTCCATCTCGGAATCGCTCCAGGTCTTATCCAGACACTCTTCATGGGAATTGTAGTAGCGGCAGCTATTGCTGTAGGACTCGCATTCGGACTTGGTGGAAAGGAGGTTGCAGCCAAGATGCTCGAGAAGGGTATTCATACAGTTTCTGACAAGGAATAGCACAATTTTTCAGGCTTATTTTTTGAGAAAAAACACCCGAAAGGGTGTTTTTCTATTATACCTATTGACTTTATTTATGCCTTCGTATAGACTATCCCTTACACAGAAATATGTTAAAGAATCACTATTTAAAACGGCCATAATTACGCTTTAAACGAGTGTAGGGATGAGCCGCTAAAAAAGCGGTTTTTTTGTAAAAATATACCGAACGACTGACATTTGACAATTTAATACCTCAGCAATCTTGAACAATCAGAAGGTTGCTGGGGACAAAAGGTAATACTTTGGGAAGTACATATTAAAAGAGGGTTTTTTCGAATATGTATGGAACATTGTATGTTGTAAAGTTGTAGACAGATAATTGTGGTTTTTAGATTTCCTAATGGGAAATTTAAGAGTATATGGTGGATGCCTAGGCTTCTAAGAAGCGATGAAGGACGTGGCGTGGCGACGATATGTTTCGGGGAGGTGCCTAGCAACCTTTGATCCGAAAATCTCCGAATGAGGAAACTCTATGACTTCGAGTCATAAATAAGATGCTTGACATCTTATTGCGCACCCAGGGAAGTAAAACATTTCAGTACCTGGAGGAATAGAAACTAAATAAGAATTTCGTAAGTAGCGGCGAGCGAAAGCGGAAGAGCCCAAACTCAACCTTTATCGTAGCGTGAGACGCAAGTCTTGCGATGCGATAAAGGTTGGGGGTAGTAAGGCAGAGACGTTCCATTTATGGAAGAGAAGTTACAAAATTTTTTGATAGAAGAATAAGCTGGAAAGCTTAGCCCCAGAAGGTGATAGCCCTGTAGTCGAAATCAAAAAGTCTTCTTTGTTTCTGTTCTTGAGTACCTCGAGACACGAATAGCTCGGGGGAATCTGGCGGAACTAACCGCTAAGGCTAAATATTCTAGAAGACCGATAGTGAACTAGTACCGTGAGGGAAAGGTGAAAAGCAGCCCGGTAAGGGCGATGAAATAGACCTGAAACCATATATTTACAAGGAGTAGAAGAGGGGATGCACAGAGCACATAGAATGTGTTGTGTGTTATGTGCATCTCCTCGACTGCGTGCCTATTGAAGAATGAGCCAACGAGTTGAAGCATACTGCAGGCTAAGAGCGAGAGCTTGGAGCCACAGGGAAACCGAGTGTGAATAGCGCGTTCGTAGTATGCATCAGACCCGAAGCCAGATGAGCTTGCCTTGAGCAGGTTGAAGTTTGTCGAAAGACAGATGGAGGACCGAACGCTAAAGTTGTGCAATTCTTTGCGATGACTTGAGGTAAGGAGTGATAAGCTAATCGAATCTGGTAATAGCTGGTTCTCTCCGAAATAGCTTTTGGGCTAGCGTTGAATGTACCCCTCTGGGGTAGAGCACTGGAAGGTCTTGACAGGTCGAAAGATCACAAGACCTATCAAACTCCGAATACAGAGGATTAATTATTCAGCAGTTAGACGGTGGGGGCTAAGCTCCATACGTCAAAAAGGAAACAGCCTAGATCTCCATTTAAGGTCCCTAAATTCATGTTAAGTACGCTTAAGGTGGTTGAATTTCTCAAACAATGAGGATGTTGGCTTAGAAGCAGCCATCATTTAAAGAAAGCGTAACAGCTCACTCATCGAGAGATTCTGCGCCGCAGATAATCGGGGTTAAACATGATACCGAAACTGAGGATTGTATTTTATTTCGATAAGATACAGTGGTAGGAGAGTATTCTGATCTGCGTTGAAGGCAAAGGCGTGAGCCATGCTGGAGCGTTCAGAAGTAAGAATGTTGGCACAAGTAACCACAATGCCGGTGAGAATCCGGCACGCCGAAAGAACAAGGTTTCCTTGGCTATGTAAATCAGCCAAGGGTTAGTCGGGCCTAAGGGGATGGCGAAAGCCGCACCCGATGGACACATGGTTAATATTCCATGACTTTTATGTAGAGTGATGAAGGGACGAAGTGCAGTATATGACGCTCGTTATTGGATTTGAGTGCATGCTGTAGGGGATTGATCCAGGAAAATCCGGGTCATGTCTTTGATGGCAATTCCGAGCAGAGTGCAAATGTGGGGGTTCGCCCTTGCAAATGTCATAAAGCGCGCTTCCGAGAAAATCTTCTAAACTTATCTATATAGGAACCGTACCGCAAACCGACACAGGTGTTCAGGTCGAGTAGACCAAGGCGAACGAGTGAGAGGTCTCCAAGGAACTCGGCAAAAAATCAGCCGTAACTTCGGAATAAGGCTTGCCTCTATTTATTTAGAGGCCGCAGCTAAAGTATCTCTGGCAACTGTTTATCAAAAACACAGCTCCCTGCGAACTCGTAAGAGGATGTATAGGGGGTGACACTTGACCAATGCCAGAAGGTCAAACATCGACGTTGTGAGAGTCGCAAGATTTTCATGGTGATTGATGTAAGCCCTGGTGAATGTCGGCCGTAACTATAACGGTCCTAAGGTTCCCGGCGTATCTTCGGATATGTCGGGACGGACTAGGACTGTTATATAGCAAAAGTGGACGTCAAGATAAACTAGATTAAAATATTACATAAACAAGCTACCTGCATTATGAGTAATCATAATGTGGAGTCCATGTGGGCAAATAGAGACCAGCACCACACATCCGATCTCCGTAAGGTGAGGATGAAGATAGAGTCCTACTGTGCTTAAAGGAATAGTAGAGCGAAATTCCTTGTCGGGTAAGTTCCGACGCGCACGAATAGTGTAATGTCTGGAGAACTGTCTCGGAGACTTGCTCGGTGAAAATACAATATCGGTGAAGATGCCGATTACCTGCAGTTAGACGAAAAGACCCTAGAAGCTTTACTGCAACTTGATTTTGACTATATGTTTTTTATGCGTAGCGTAGATGGGAGGATTTGAAGTTTATCTTTCGGGGTAGATGGATCCGCAAGTGAAATACCATTCTTAAAAAATATATATTCTAACCTCGACGGCAAAAACGACGAGAGACAGAATCTGGCGGGCAGTTTTAGTGGGGCGCTATCCTCCTAAAAAGTAACGGAGGAGTTTATTAAGGTCAGCTAGGCGCGAATGGAAACCGTGCCGATAGTGTATAGGCATAAGCTGGCTTGACTGTAAGACGTACTTGTCGAACAGATGCGAAAGCAGAACTAAGTGAACCGACCTTACGCATTAGACGCGGGGGAAGATTATCGGATAAAAGCTACTCTAGGGATAACAGGCTGGTTGCGCCTAAGAGTTCATATCGACGGCGCAGTTCGGCACCTCGATGTCGGCTCAACTTATCCTGGGGCTGGAGAAGGTCCCAAGGGTTTGGCTGTTCGCCAATTAAAAAGTTACGCGAGCTGGGTTCAGACCGTTCAGAAGTTGAACGGTCGCAGACAAACATATATGCGATTTCGACTGTTGAACAGTCTGAATCACTTCGAGTTTTTCGTTTAAAATAATTGTGAGCATTCAAGTGCTCATAGATAAAAGATAAGGAAGTAGATCAATCAAACACGGCGGTCGCGCATAGCAATATGCGATGATCAAGTTAACTAGTATCGGTGGAGTCCCGTATGCCAAATACAGGATAATACCGAGGGAAGTCGAGAAGTGCTCGGCGCCCGTAGAGACTAAACGTTAACACTCCAAATTCCACGAAAGTGAAATAGGGAACATGCTATAGTCCATTGCACGGAGTAATTCGTGATAACAAGCGTGAGACAGGTTGGTCTCCTATCTACTGCAGGCGTTGATTCTTGAGGGGATTTGACTCTAGTACGAGAGGACCGAGTTGAACTGACCTCTGGTGTGACTGCTGTCCTGCCAAGGGCACCGCAGTGTAGCTATGTCGGGACCGGATAACTTCTGAAAGCATCTAAGAAGGAAGCCGACCCCAAGATTAGGAATCGTTTGAGACCCGTAAGAGATGATTACGTTGATAGGCTTTAGGTGTACGCACAGCAATGTGTTGAGCCGAGAAGTACTAATCCGTCGATCCTATTAGGAAATTTAAGAACCACAATTACTTGTCTATAACAGACAACAATACGTTGGTATTACCTTTGAAGTTTGAAAGCTGATACGTGGAAACTGCGTGTAGCTCAGCGGTAGAGCTATTGGCTTGCCATGGCCAATTTGTCGTAGGTTCGAATCCTGCCACGCAGACCACCCTCAATTTAATTTTTGAGGTCCATGTATAAGCTTTCAAACGAAATGAATTGAATTTTTTGTTCTGGTGATTTGGCGCTGTGGAAACACCCGTTCCCATTCCGAACACGGAAGTGAAACGCAGTTGCGGCGATGATACTCATATGAAGGGGAAAGTAGCTAGTCGCCAGTACAAAGCATTCAATTTACTCCAAAAGCTGATTTTAAAGCCTCTTTACTCAGATAGTAAGGGGTTATTTCTTGTGATATATTTATTTCATATCATTAACTAAATCTTATGGAACCAACACAAGCTATGCCTGGGGTATTCGCACTTATTAAGCAGTCACTGAGTTTCTATAAGGCGAATTATAAGAAATTTATAAACATTGGTCTTGTGCTTATAGGTGTCTATGCAGCGATACAAGTAGCTAATATGCTTCTTGTGACAGAAAAACCAGTGGGCGGGCAGATTTTTGTTTCATTTTTAGTAATTTTTATTACTTCTATAATCGGGACAGTATTTCAGGTCGTTCAGCAATACGTAATTATAAAAGAAATTACTGAAGTCGACTCAGGACGAAACATGTCAGTGAGTGATCTGTACAAATTCGGTTTCGGATTATTTTTCCCAGCTTTATGGATAAGTATTCTTACTGGTCTAATTCTACTCGGCACATCTGTATTCCTGTTAATCCCAGCGTTGGTCCTCGGGATATTTTTAACTTTCTCTGGGATGGTTTTGGTTGCTGAAGATAAGAGAGGACTTACTGCACTTTCAACAAGTTTTTATTATATTAGAAACAACTTTTGGAAGGTGCTCGGCAGATTATTGGCTTTTGCTTTGATCAGCGTCGGTATATTGTTATTACTTTTGGGTGTAGCACTCCTCGTTACTTATCTTTCTAACCCAGATTTTTTTAGCCTGCAAACTTTTGAAAAACTAAGCGACAATGCTTATTCAAGTAATATATGGGCGATGCTCATTGGTTTTCTCTTCTCAGCTCTTTTTTACTGCGTTTATCTCCCAATAGTCCAATCTTATAATTTCGCTATTTATAAGCACCTTAAGGTTTCAAAACCGGTTCCGAATCCTGAAGTAGATTTCAAGAAAAGCAGAGGCTGGTTCCTTGGACTTTCAATATTCGGCTTTGTGGTGCCTATTCTTGCAATAATATCAATTTTGTCTCTGGCGTTTGCTTTTGGAATTAAAGAGGGCTTTACTGATGCGAGAAATACAAATCTAAAAGCACAGGCAGTCACGGAAGATATTAATGCAAGCTTTGCGACCACATCCACAGTAGAAGCTCTCGTTACAAAAAACCCTTCATTACTTGAAAGTCCTGCGCGAGGAAGTGATTCTGTTGGTTTTGAAATAAATATTCCAAAAGGATGGACTTTGTATGCTGATCAGGATGATTTGGAACAAGGTTCAATCATAAGCTTTCCTGAGGACCCAAATAATGCAATCATCCAGATCCAGAAATTCCCACTTGAACTAGCTTCAGATGCCGTAGCAGCAGATGCATTTCAAGTAATTCTCGCAAGCAATCCGGACCTCAAAAATATTCTCACAAAAAAGGCTTTTATTGGTACTCAGCCTGCATATGTTATGACGTCTAAAGATGATACAGGCACTGTTGGTTTTGCATTCTATCTGATTGCTCGTGGAAAGGAAACCTTCGGCATAAGCGTGGGTTGGAACGCGGATTCAATTGTTCCAAACGTTGAATCTCTTCTTAATGAATCGATTTCTACATTCAAGGTTCTTTAAGTTGGCTTGTGATATAATTCCCTTATGGCATCTTGGTCCTCCCGCAGAAAATTAGGCTACGCACTTATAGTTATTATCGCACTTGTGATTTTTATCATTGTGCCGGCATTTCTTCTATTTTATAAGGCGCCAACATGTTTCGATGGAAAGATGAATGGAAATGAGACTGGTTACGATTGCGGGGGTTCATGTGCCCGCCTGTGTCAGGATTCATTCAAGCCTGCATATTCAAAATGGGGAGGAGCGAAGTTTGAAAAGCTAGCGAGTGGACTCTATAATGTTGCTGCATATATTGTTAATCCAAATATTGAGGGAGCAGCTATCGGTGTGCCATACAAGATTTCTCTCTACGATGATCGAGGTATTCTCATAACCGAACGAGAGGGTAGGGTCACTTTGTATCCTCACCGAGATTCATTGGTGTTTCAAACAGCTGTTGATGTAGACAAGCGCATACCCGCAAAGGCTACATTTGAATTTACCTCAGCACCAAACTGGTTTAAGTCTCTCGACTATCTTGGAGGACTTGCTGTTGTTGACAAGAAGTATCAGGAAGATGACATGAGCTCCTCTCTCGAAGTTACTATTGAGAATAGGTCACTCCTACAGTATAACGACGTGCAAGTTTCTGTGGTACTTTATGATATCGATGGGAACGCTATTGGATTCTCTCAGACTTTGATCGATTCTATTGCTCCAAAAAATGGAAGGGAAATCGCCCCATATACGTGGCCGACAAGCAGGAATGGTCGAGTGACCTCACAGGATGTCATTATGAGTATTGTCCCGAACCCCGTTCGTAATTAACGCCGTATGAAAAATATCCTGTCCACTCTATTCGGCAGCTACTCTATCAAGAGTGCCGATGAAAATAACGGCATCGATTGGATACTTTTTCTTGCTACTCTACCTTTGCTTGGGGCGGGGCTTGTGACTATGAATTCGTTTACGGGTGACACGGGGTTTTTTTCACGACAGCTTATCTGGATTGCAGTTTGTCTCATCGTTTTCTTTTCTTTGAGCTTTGTTGATTTTAGATTCCTACGAAAGACATGGGTTTCCGTAACGCTTTTCGCAGGCTCTTGTGCACTGCTTTTATCTCTCTATGCGGTCGGAAAGGTTGCTAAGGGAGCTTTGTCCTGGTTTGACTTCGGATTCTTTTCATTTCAGCCATCTGATCTCATTAAGCTTGTCATAATCATAATTCTTGCAAAATACTTCTCGCGCAGACATATCGAGATCGCCAATATTAGGCATATCTTGATATCAGGCTTCTATGCATTTATTATTTTTGCACTCGTGCTTATTCAGCCAGACTTCGGATCTGCTATCATTATTTTTCTTATCTGGCTTGGAATGGTTCTCGTCTCTGGACTCTCCAAGAAACATCTTGCAGGAATGGCTCTTGTCGGAATCATAGCTTTTATAGGGTTATGGAATTTCGGCTTCCAGGACTATCAGAAGAATCGAATCAAGACATTCGTAAATCCGTTAGCGGATATTCATGGTACTGGCTACAATGCGTATCAATCGACGATTGCGGTCGGCTCAGGACAATTGTGGGGTAAGGGAGTTGGTTATGGCACGCAATCCCGTCTCAAATTTCTACCTGAATACCAGACCGACTTCATTTTCTCTGCTTTCGCTGAGGAATGGGGCTTTTTTGGAGTCATTATACTTTTCTTCCTTTTTGGCGTTGTGGTCTGGCGTATTATAAAAAACAGCTTGCGAGGCGCGACGAATTTTGAAATATTATTTGGGTCGGGTCTGGCAATTCTTATAATTGTTCACTTTATAATCAATGTCGGCATGAATATACAACTCCTACCCGTTACAGGAACAACATTGCCATTCTTGAGTTATGGGGGAACGCATTTACTGACAGAATTCGCGGGGCTTGGGATATTGATGGGTATGCGCAGATATAGAAGAGTTGCACATAAGGACAGCTCAAAGAATGAATTTATTGGTTCGTAGCAGAATATATCTTTGAGGTTTCACTCACCATATTTTCCAAAGAGAACTGCTCGGTTATTTTCTTTTGGAGAGCTATGCCGTAAGCCTTTTGTGTCTTTTTGTGAGACATATAGAACTCAAGGGCGTGTTGTATTTCTTTTGGTTTTGATGATTGGATAAGTATTCCAGAATCCATATCGTCAATTATTTCAGGAATGCCTCCCACAGCTGTCGCTATGACGGGGAGACCTGCAAGTCCGGCTTCAAGGAGTACATAGGGTAGTCCTTCTGAAAGAGAGGGCATGAGGAAGATGTCAAAGGCTTTGAAATAGTGAAAGGCGGTTGGTACTTTTCCAAGAAGCATCACTGAATCTTTCAATCCGAGATTTTCAATATCTTTTTCAATATTTTCTCGGTATTCTCCTTCACCGATAATTGCATAGATTACTTTTTTACTTGGATGTATGTTTTTTAAATTTTCCACAAAACCCTGCAGTCCACGTAATGCATAGGAGTAACCTTTGACATGATGGAGCTCGCCAACACTTCCAATGAGCAGGCTATCCTTAGGAAGTTTTTCTTTTATGAGTTCGGTTCGCGCATTTGCCTTTGAAAATAGTGCCTCAGTTTTGATGCCATTATGGATGACATGAACTTTGTTTGATATGAAAGGCCAGTTTTTCATTTGTAATAGTAATGCCTCTGATACTGAAATGGTTGTATGAGAGAGGATTATTGTAATCCAGTGGAGAAATTTTATGAGCGCCTTTGAAAAAATATTTCTATTTTCATTGAATGCCCATCCATGTGCAGTGAACACGATTTTTTTGATTCCAGCACACCTTCCTGCAAGAGCACCGAGACCGCCGATCTTCGAGCTATTGATGTGTAGTACATCAGGCTTTTTTTCCCAAAGTAGTGACCACAAGCTGAAAAAAGCTTTTATGTCTTGCCAAGGATTAACATCACGACCGATAGCGAGAGAGCCGTCGGCTTTTATTCCAGCCGATACGAGCTTTTCTATGAGTACGCCATTTCCGCCAGCCATAACCTCTATTTCATAGACATCTTTTGGTAAATTTACTGCCAAATCATAGACATAACGCTGTGCGCCGCCCCAATTTGACTTCGTGATCAGTATAAGCACTTTCATCCTATCAGAGTACCATTTTTACCTTATTTTGTGTATGATATCGGCTATGAACGTCATACACAGGAAAGACCATATTATGCTGTTTTTGGGCGATATTTGCATACTTCTCGTGTCGCTTGTACTTACCCTTGTTATAAGATACGGGAAGTTTCCGTCTATGGAATCGCTCGAACTTCATCTTGCGCCGTTCTCGATACTATTCGTCGCTTTCATTCTTATTTATTTTATTGCCGGACTTTATGAAAAGCCGACAAGCTTGTTCAAAGGAAAGCTGCCGATAACACTTCTCAATGTTCAACTCGTAAATACTATTGTTGGTATTTCTTTCTTCTACTTCATCCCTTACTTTTCAATCGCCCCATAGACGGTCCTTTTCTTGTTTCTCATTCTTTCTTTGGTACTTATGTATGTGTGGAGAATGGTCGCGGTATTCAAATTCTCTCCACAGAAGAAACAAAAAGCACTTCTCATTGCCGATAGCGAAGATTCACTCGAACTCAAGGAAGAGATAAATAGTAATTCTAGGTACGATCTTTCTTTTGTTGAAACACTTAAACCATCGTCTGATTCTACAAAACTCATTTCAGAAATCGGGAACTTAGTCGCGGTAAAGGATATATCTATGATCGTTATCGATACAAGACACCCCTTACTCGCACAGACTATACCGACCCTTTACCCATTAGCAATGAGGGGTATACTTTTTTTTGATATCGGCAAGATCTATGAGACTGTTTTTGACCGCATACCCAATTCTATGGTTGGTCAGACTTGGTTTATCGAACATATGTCGTCAATGGCCCCAAAGATGGTTTATGATGGGATTAAGAGACTAATCGATGTTGTTGTTGGTGTGGTGCTTGGAATACTATCTCTTATTGTCTATCCTCTCGTTATAATCGCTCTTAAGATTGAAGACGAAGGTGCTATCTTCAGCTATCAGAAAAGGATAGGACAATACAATAAGATCATAAATATCATGAAATTCCGCACCATGACTCTTGCGAATGATGATGGGAAATGGGGTGTGCAAGAAAATAAAGTAACCGTTGTTGGAGCTTTTTTGAGAAAAACTCGTATCGACGAGCTACCACAACTTTGGAATGTTGTAAGGGGAGACATATCACTTATCGGACCTCGTCCAGAATTTCCAGATCCAGTCGCGCATTATTCAAAAGAGATTCCTAATTACACAATCAGACACAGCATAAAACCAGGTCTTTCTGGTTGGGCACAGATTTATGGGGAACACCCGCATCATGGTGTTGATGTTGAGATGACCGCAAACAAGCTCTCATATGATCTTTACTATATTAAACACCGCTCATTCCTTCTTGATTTGAAAATTGCTCTCAGGACCCTCAAGGTTTTGGTAACATTTGTTGGACGGTAAGGTTTAATTGCAAAAAGCTTTTAAATCTCTATAATAGACACATTATGCTTAAAACACGAATTATTGCAGTATTTCTGCTTGTCATTGCGGTTGCTATCGGCTGGTTCACCTATTACAAAGGCACATTCAAACTCGGACTCGATCTTAACGGAGGAACTCACCTTGTCTATAAGGCTGACATCTCAAAGATCGCTACTAGTGAAGTGAGGGTTTCTATGGAAGCACTTCGTGATGTCATCGAGAAGCGAGTCAACATCTTTGGTGTTGGAGAACCTATTATTCAGGTCGAGCAGGGAGGAATCCTCGGCTCATCAGAAGCTCAGGAGAAGCTTATCGTGGAGCTTCCTGGCGTGACTGATATCAATGAAGCAGTGAAGAGTATTGGACAGACTCCAGTTCTTGAATTTCTAACGCTCGATCAAAAGGACTCAGAAGCTGTAAGTGCAAAGACAGAACTTTCTGATGAGGAAAAGAATCTTGAAATAGCAAAACTCTTCAAACCAACCGGAATTACAGGACGAGTGCTTACTAAGGCAGTTCTCGAATTCAATCCAAATACAGGAGAACCCTCAGTACTCCTTAACTTCAATGCCGAAGGCAAGGCTCTTTTTTCAAAAGTCACAAAGGAAAATGTGGGTAATATTGTAGGTATTTTCTTGGATGGAACACCCATATCTCTTCCTGTAGTTCGTGAAGAAATCAAAGATGGCAAAGCATCTATTTCTGGAGCTTTTGATCTAGAAGAGGCCAAGCTTCTTGTTAGAAATCTCAATTACGGAGCCCTCCCAGTTCCTATCGAACTCATCTCAACACAGACAGTGGGAGCATCTCTTGGACAGTCTGCTCTTCAGGGCGGCGTACGGGCTGGAATTATTTCTCTCATTGTTATCGGTATCTTCTTGATCGTCTGGTACCGATTACCTGGATTTATCGCTGTTGTTTCTTTGGCAGTCTATACCATCATAATGCTCGGTTTGTTTAAACTTATTCCAGTTACACTCACAGCTGCGGGTATTGCGGGATTTATTCTCTCGATTGGTATGGCGGTGGATGCCAACGTTCTTATCTTTGAGCGAATGAAAGAAGAGCTCCGAAAGGGTAAGGGAATCAGCGATGCTATGCATGAAGGATTTGCTCGAGCATGGCTTTCAATTCGAGACTCAAATACTTCAAGCATCATTACAGGATTGATTCTTTATTACTTTGGAAGCACATCTGTCATTACGGGATTCGCACTCGTATTCCTTATTGGTGTGGTTGTCAGTATGTTTACAGCTATTACAGCTTCACGAGTTTTCCTTTACGCAGTCGCTCCAAAGAAGACTACAAAGCTTTCAACATTCCTTATCAGTAACGGATTTACAAGAACTTTTACCAGCCCTACTAATATAATTAAATAACTGCCATGTTTGTCGTAACCTACAGAAAATTTTTCTACATCCTTTCAGCGGTACTGCTCATCCTTTCGATTGGTGCAGTTGCGAAGTGGGGACTGAATTACGGTATTGATTTCAAGGGAGGTGCTATTCTCGAGCTTGAATACGCTTCATCGACTCCATCCCAAGCGACCCTTGTTTCAGAGCTCGCTCCGCTTAATTTGGGTGAATCAGTTCGTCCTACCGGCACAAATGGCTATATCATCCGAATGAGGACTATTACTCAGGATGAGAAGATTGTTTTAACGAATATTATTACAGCAAGTGGTACGATTCCAGTGATTGAAAAGCGCTTTGACTCTATCGGTCCTGTACTTGGTACTGAGGCACTTCGAAAGTCACTTGCTTCAATTATCTTCGTGCTTCTCGCCATTATCCTTTTCGTTGCTTTTGCTTTCCGAAAGGTCTCTGAGCCAGTTTCATCTTTCAAGTACGGACTCATTGCGATTATTGCATTGCTCCATGACGTGATCATTCCGACGGGAGTATTTGCGGTTCTCGGACATTTCCTTGGATATGAGATCGATACATTGTTCGTCACAGCGTTGCTCGTGATTCTTGGATTCTCAGTGCACGACACTATTGTGGTATTCGACCGAGTGCGAGAAAATCTCAATCACGCAAAGGCAAATACGCCTTTTGATCAGATTGTCGGCGAGAGCATCAGCCAGACATTCACTCGATCAATCAACACGTCCCTCACGACACTCTTAGCACTCGTGGTGCTCTACCTTGTCGGAGGAGAAGCTACTCATCATTTCTCACTAGCCTTAATTATCGGTATCGTGGCTGGTACTTACTCATCTATTTTCGTTGGTTCACCACTCCTTGTAACGGTCTGGAAATGGCAGCTCAAGAGACAGACAAAGAAGGTAGGGAAGAAGTAACTTTTAAAAGACGGTCTCCAGAGACCGTCTTTTGTATTTGTTATCCCCAGAAGTCTAAAGTTTTAATAAATTTTTCAGTATCTATTGTTTTTTCTTTCTACCATAATTAATAGATGAAAAATGAGAGCGAAGAAATTATTAAACAAAGGATATTTATTATTCGTGGATGCAAAGTTATGATTGATTTTGATTTGGCAGAATTGTATGGGGTCGCAACGAAAGTATTTAATCAGGCAGTCAAACGTAATTCAGAAAGATTCCCAGCTGATTTTATGTTTCAATTAAGCGTTAAAGAAAAAGAAGAGGTGGTCACAATTTGTGACCACCTCCAGAAGCTTAAATTTTCTCCTAATTTACCTTATGCTTTTACCGAACATGGCGTCGCGATGCTCTCATCTGTACTTAAGAGTAGACAAGCTGTTCACATGAGCATATTTATAGTCAGAGCATTTATTAAAATGAGGGAATCTCTTGAAACATATAAGGATTTAGCTCTTAAAATAGGGGAGATTGAGGTTGCTCAAATACATGATCACGCCATGCTGAAAAATGTCCATAATGCAGTAAAACACCTCCTCGAACCACCTTTAAAAACCAAGGAAAAGATAGGTTTTAGGACAAAACAATAAAACCCTTAAAAACGCTTGACTTTATTCTCTGGGCGAGTAGAATGATACCCACGCCTTAAGTAAGGCGTATTTTAAAGAGTTTTTTGAAAAACCAATAAGTTATGCATTAGAACGTATTTATTCATTCATTGAATTTCTACGTGCAAGTCTAATGTCTATATACAACAATGATTCCCGTCGATTTTTTATTCACAATCGACACGGGCGAAGATCGAACTCAATGCAGCTAAAAATTAAGTTCAAAGTTTAAAGCAATTAATGTTTTTTATTTTGTTCCGTTCATTTTAGTTAAGAGTTTGATCCTAGCTCAGGATGAACGCTGGCGGCGTGGATAAGGCATGCAAGTCAAACGGTGTAGCAATACACAGTGGCAGACGAGGTAGTAATAAGTAGGTATCAACCCCAAAGTCAGGGATACCTCATCGAAAGATGAGTTAATACTTGATGGTCTCTTCGGAGTAAAGATTTATCGCTTTGGGATGAGCCTGCTCGGTATCAGCTAGTTGGTGAGGTAAAAGCTCACCAAGGCTATGACGCCTAGGGGACCTGAGAGGGTGACCCCCACCGATGGGACTGAGACACGGCCCATACACCTACGGGTGGCTGCAGTCGAGA
>JAUPUH010000015.1 GCA_030917665.1 Patescibacteria group bacterium
AAAGCGCAGGATCAGCACTCATGGGTATCGGTTCTGCTATAGGTGACAACCGTGCCGTAGAAGCTGCAAAAATGGCTATTAACTCCCCTCTCCTTGATGTTTCGATCAATGGTGCAAAGGGTGTTCTCTTCTCTATCGCTGGAGGTGAAGACCTTACCATGTTCGAAATCCAAGACGCCGCAAAGGTTATCACGGAGTCAGTTGATCCAAATGCAAAAGTCATCTTCGGTACCGTCCGAGACGACAAGCTCAAGAAAAATGAAGTCAAGATTACTGTCATTGCTGCCGGCTTCCCAGAGGGAGTCCTCGGTATGCCATCAGAGCAAGCAAAAGTTTCATCAGGATTCTCTGTTGCTGAAAGCAATCGTCCAGCTCCAAAGGAAGAATCTCGAGGACGAATTTTCAATTCAATCCCAACGCAACAGCAGCAACAGCCTATCAAGGCAGAAAAAGTTGAGGAAAAGAAAGATCTCAAAAACGAAATGCAGAATGACGATGACGATTGGGGTGCAGTTCCAGCCTTTCTCCGAAGATCAAAACTCAAGTAACAAATCAATCAACAAAAACGAGCTCACATTGGGCTCGTTTTTAATATATGCTTTTGTAGTATAATGTTTCAATCATGATATACGATGTAACAATTATCGGTGGAGGACCTGCAGGAGTGGCGGCTGGCGTTTATGCAGCACGAAAACAACTCAAGACTCTTTTTATAACTAAAGATTGGAATAGCCAGAGCACAGTCTCTGAAGGAATTGAAAACTGGATCGGAACTATCAAAATTTCCGGTGCTGATTTTGCAAAAAGTCTTGAGGGTCACCTCCGTGCATATGCAAAGGACTTCGTCGACATTCATACAAGCGAGTCTGCAGAAAAAATTGAGAAAATCGATGGTGGATTCAAGATCACAACTTCCAAAGGTTCATACGAATCAAAAACCGTACTCCTCACAGCTGGAAGTTTCCGCAAGAAACTCGAGGCAAAAGGCGCTGACATCTTTGAACACAAAGGACTCACCTATTGTGCATCGTGCGATGGACCCCTTTTCGCTGGTCAGGATGTTGTTGTTATCGGAGGAGGAATCGCAGCTTTCGAAAGCGCATCTCAGCTTCTCGCATATTGCAAAAGCGTAACACTCATAAATCGAACAGATAAATTCCGTGCCGATCCCGTGACGATTGAAGCTGTCTCAAAAAATCCCCATTTCAAAATCGTGACGAACGCTATTTCAAAAGAAGTTAAAGGTGAAAAATTTGTAAACGGGTATATCTATACTGACTCAAAAACAGGAAAAGATACTGAGCTTGCTGTTGCAGCGATATTTGTTGAAATCGGCTCAGTGCCGACAACATACTTTGCAAAAGATCTCGTAAAGATGACTGAATACAACCAAATCATTGTCGATCCAAAAACTCAGCGTGCGTCAGTAGACGGCGTTTGGGCTGCGGGAGATTGCACAGACGGACTCTATCATCAGAACAACATTGCTGCTGGGGATGCAGTAAAAGCACTCGAGGATATCTATCTCTTCTTAAAAGCTAAATAAGGCTTTCAGCGTATTCTATCTCGACCTTAGTATTGAGCCCCATTGCCTCAAAAGGCTCTATTTTGACCTCTCCAATGGCATTTCCGGCCTCTGTGGCCATTCGTATGACATCAGTCAGGTAGTACTCTCCCTGGGCGTTTGCTGGAGTAACTTTTTCAAGTGCCTGCCTGAGCCAATCAACCTTAAAAGCATAGAATCCTGGGTTTACTGAAGAAAGAGCTTTTATTGAATCATCAGCATCCTTGTACTCGACTATCTTTTCAATTTCTTCACAGCTTCCGCCTTTTTTATCTTTTGAATATACAATTCTCCCCCAATGCTTGAAAAGTGATTTCCATCCAGAAAAATCTCCAGCATCTGTTGTTGCGATGGCAAGTGTTTTGTCTGAGATTTCAGAAATAAGATCATCTGCCGTCTTTTTAGAAACAAAGGGATGGTCGGCATAAAAAATTATGACATTCTTTGTATCTGGCAAAAGACTCTTGAGGGCGACTTGAGCCGCATGCGCAGTTCCTTTCTGTTCGAGCTGGTATGCAAATCTCGCCCTATCGCCGAGGTGTTTTTCTATCTCCTCAGCTTTATACCCAACAACAACGAGCGGCTTGTTCTTCAGGCCTTGTGCAACATTTGAAATGAGACGATCAATCATTGGGATTCCTTTAACCGGTATGAGGCATTTAGGCATATCGGTACCCATTCGAGTTCCCTTTCCTGCTGCCAATATGATTATTTCAGTAGTTTCCATAGACGAGAATTGTATCATTTAATTGCAAATTTTCCAGAGTCCCAATAAACGTTTCTCTGCTTCAGACTGCAGGACTTTGAAGTGTTTCTGAAAAGAATACACCTTACCGTAAGTATACTCCCGAGCAAAACCATTTTTGAGAAGATGCTCATTGATGAAAAGTCCATCGTCGCGATAGACATATGCAAGAAATCTGCCAAATTTATCTATTGATGACCGTCCCTTATCAATCTCAAGATTCACAAAATGATGCAGAAGCAGGCTCTTTGTCATATCTGATGCTTCCTTGCCAAAACATTGGACAGGCTTTCGCGGATCAACAGTCTCAGGAGTATCTATTCCAAGCATACGAATAGTCTTTAAGCCGTCACCAGTTTTTATCTCAAACGTATCCCCATCAAGAACATCCTCAACTGGATATTTTTTATCTAAATCAAAATTGAATGATCCACGCTTGTATTTCGAAGGATCTGTTCCAGACAAATATGCAGCAAAAATACTACCAGATGCAATACATATGATAAGGATAACTTTATATTTCACAGAACCATCTTAACAATCACAAATGAAAAAAGATTAAAAAAACAGCCAGCTAAAGCTGACTGTTTTTCTTCTGGTGCGCGATACAGGATTCGAACCTGTGACCCCGAGAACGTCAATCCCGTGCTCTACCAACTGAGCTAACCGCGCATGGGCATACTATATCAAAATTGTCTAAAAAGTACACTGAGGAGAATGATGGCCCCAATGAGCATGATTGCTCGTGCGAACCACTTGTTTATCGAGACGATTCTCTCATGATTCATCTTATGAGCAATCCTATCAGCTACATATGTTAGAAAGATCCACCAGAGACATGACCCTATAAATACCCCAACAACAAACGTAATCGCAAAACTCAAACCTGCACCAATTTTGCTACTAATAGCTCCAAATGCAATGAAAAAAGAAAAGGCTGAGAGAGGATTTGTAATTGTAAGCACGAATGCAGACAGAAATTCATCAACATAATCGAGTGCAGTATCAGCCACAACCTCTTTTTCTTTTGGCTTTGAAAAGAAAGACATAATACCGAGAAAAAGAAGCAGGAATCCTCCAAATATTTCAAGGAGTGACTTATGATCCGTTATGAAAGAAAAGATTGCGGTAATGCTGAATGCTCCGACTGAAGCAAGCAAAACATCAGCAACAGCTGCACCAAAGCCTGAAACGAGCCCAGACTTCCTATTTCTCGAGATAGTTCTTTGAATACAAACAAGTCCAACTGGCCCAACAGGAATGGCTATCGCAAAGCCAACAAGAGTACCCCATGATAGTCCGACAAGATACTCAATCATGTTTTATTTCTTTGGAGCATCAAGCTTATCGAGTCCGAGCTTCTTTACGCCGAAATACACAACAAGTGCTATGATAGCGAAATTAATGAGAATGCTGATGAATTTTCCGTAGGTGATATTTGCTGACAGAACATGTAGAGAAAGAGCTGAAAGGTCACCGAATTTACCAAGAACTATTCCAATGATTGGATTTACGAGATCGTTCACTACAGATGCAACGACATCAGAAACCGCCTTTCCTAAAATGAAACCGACAGCCAATCCAACAACCCCCTGGGTTCGAATAAATTCAATAAATCCCTTCATGTATTTAAAATTACCTTGTAATGCTTAAATGGTAGCATTTTTTGCCATTTTTTAAAAATATGTTACTATGTGTGCTGTTATAAGGCCCTATCGTCTATCGGCTAGGACATCGCCTTTTCAAGGCGGTAAGCAGGGTTCGATTCCCTGTAGGGTCACATGGACAAAACAAAGGACACGCAACGTCGTGTCTTTTGTTTTGGACACGCTACAGGGATGAGAAAGACGGAGTGAGCGAAGGCGAGCGAGTCAGGGTCGTAGGCGAGGCTAATAAGCCGAGATCTACGACCGATTCCCTGTAAGGTCATCTCTGTGAGTATTGAAAGATTTGAGGTATAATATATTCATTATGACAACAAAAATCAAGAAAAAAGTGGATGCGAACATGTTCGCCTTTTTGACAGTTCTTTTTGCGGGAGCTCTCATCCCTTCTTTTGTAAATAATATTTTTCATAAAATTGTAGTTGATTACATCCATCTTGAGAATAGTTATCTTTCTAATATAATTGATTTTGTTATTTTTTCTATCATTCTTTGGTTTAGTGTAAAATATTTTCTCCAGTTATGGATGTCAAAAAGGTATACACTGTCTGGTGACATAAAGACTAAAGGTCTGAAAGAAGCAACGATTACATTTATTGCCTGGACTGCTCTGGGTTTTGTTATGGCATACTTTGCTCATGAAATTACGGATATTTCAACGATGACTATCTTGGCAATAACATCTATAATTGAGACGTTTATTTTCTATTATGCCTTGAAGAGATACATTCCTTTAATGCGACCGGACCAATAACAGACTTAATTTGTTGATAGTAGATTGAATAAAAATTCTTTCATGCATCAATTCTGAAAACCATACACCGGGGTCACTAGTGCGCGTTGTGAACTTATATTATGATAATATAGTCTTATGAACATACTTACATACTCACTTATTTTTATAGCCATAATCGCTCTTTCAAGATACTTAACAACCAAATCAAACAAACCAGCTTTAGTGGTGTCGGGAGGAAGAATACTAAAAGCTGACAAAGTTTTGGGTTATATGGGATTTCTTTCGATATTACTTGGAACTGTTTTTCCTGTTTTATATTACATTGATGTTTATAACAGGGATACCAAATTTCTTATCGCTTCGATTTTTATGTTGGTAATATTTAGTTTGATAGGTTTATACATGGTTCTATACTATAAAAATACTCGTGTTGAGTTTAACGAAACAATGGTTAAAAGCACAAACTTCCTAGGTAACTCTAAAAAGATAAACTGGTCTGACATAAAAAATATTAAATATTTAGCCACTGCAAAATGGCTATCTCTTAGAAATGGAGTCATTAAAGTAAATGTACCCGTAATTTTGAAAGGATTTGGTCAATTTAAAAAAGAGCTTACTGAGAAAGTTTCAACTGAAAAATATCAAGAAGCTTTTTCAAAGTTAAATCTCTAATAAATTTTTACTATTTTAGTTAACTCTAGGATATTCATTTAAATATCACCTCTCCTACCCACCAGTTCTGAAAGCTACACAATGGGGTCACATTTACATAAAATAAAAGGGCTGCTGCGGATAATTTCGCAACAGCCCTTGAGCGGGGTACAAATTTACGGCTGACTCGTCGTAAAACGACGATCAAGGTGTTTACCTTGCTTCTGCAGGTTAGCTGCGGCGCAGAGCAGGATAAAATCTTCCTGACCTGCCTGATCCTTTTCGAACAACAGTCCACGATCGGTAGCGGAAACGATCGTAACGGCTTCATTGAGCGGGGTTGGTAGGGTTCGAATTGGAATCTGATGAACCTGGACGCTAATCACAGGATTCGGAATTCGCGTGCAATGAGGCTTGGGGCGAGGACTGCTAGCCAGAAAGCTTGCAATCTGCTCTGAACTCATCACTTGGGATTTTCGAGGTCCACGCCAGCCCTTGTATTCTTTGGCCATATTTCTTCTTTCTCTTTTGGGAACTTTTGTACAGACGCACCATGCTACTCTGTTACGATATATATTATATACTACTTAGAACTAAAAGTCAATAGGTGCTTTTTTAAGAATAACCTTATAATCAAAGCCATATGATTACCTTAGGTATAGAAACAAGTTGTGACGAGACGGCTCTATGTCTTCTCGAAACAAGAGATAATGAATACCGAATCCTCGGAAATATCGTCCATTCCCAGATCGAATCCCACAAGGAATTTGGCGGGGTTGTTCCTATGCTTGCAAAGAGAGAGCATATTAAGAACCTCCCCATTCTTTATGAGAAAATTTTAAAAGAGGCCGGCGTATCAGAAAAAATGATCGATCGAATTGCCGTTACTCAAGGACCAGGGCTCGAACCCGCACTCTGGACCGGTATTCTTTTTGCCCAGGAGCTTAGCAAAAAGATTTCAGTTCCTGTCGCACCAATGAACCACATGGAAGGTCACATCGTTGCGTCACTTCTTTTACAATCAGGATCTCACAAAGAATTCCAACCTCTTAAAACGGCCAAGTTCCCTGCTCTTGCGGTACTCATAAGTGGAGGACATACTGAAATTGTTAAAATTGAAAAACTCGGCTCATATGAGGTACTCGGAAGTACTGTTGATGATGCTATCGGTGAGGCTTTTGATAAAGTGGCGCGCATGCTCAGCCTTCCATATCCTGGAGGACCGGAAATTTCAAAACTTGCTGAAACGGCTCGAAAAGAAAATGTGCCGAAGAAAATTACTCTACCCCGTCCAATGATCCATTCAAAGGATCTAAAATTCTCTTTTTCTGGATTAAAAACTGCAGTTTTGTATGCATTAAGAGAAATCGGAACTCCAACTCCAGAACAAATAATGGACGTCTCTCGAGAATTCGAAGATGCAGTCACTGAAGTGCTCATTTCTAAAACTGAACATGCCCTTGAAGACTACGAGACTCACACCCTCATCATCGGTGGCGGAGTTATAGCCAATACCCACATCCGTGAAGCTTTTGAAAAGCTTGCAGCGAAGCATGGAATCCTTCTCTACCTCCCTGCCGCAGGCCTTTCTGGAGACAACGCGCTTATGATTGCGCTTTGCGGGAGCTTTCCAAATACAATAAAACCCTCGAGCGAGGGTTTTAAAGCGAGTGGTAACTTATCTCTCTAGATTAGTATCCGAAGAGCCACTTTACGAAGTTCCAGATTCTGCTTGCGAATGATCCGACAGCAGCTGTCTGTGAATTTTCATTTGTTCCAACCTCAGGAGCAAGAGGGGTAGTTCCTGTAGCATTGATTTCTGCAGCTACTTCAACTGTTCCGTCTACGATGCCCTTTCGATATGCTTCGATCTGAGCGATCTGAGCAGGAGTCAAAGTGAATGTTGATTTACAATAAATTTCATTGATCTTCTTCTTTGTTGTAAAGAAAACCTGACCTGTTGGAGTATTTACTCCCCATGGGGCCATGATCTCATTTACATACTTTGCCTGGAATGCCTTTACAGCATCAAAGGTCTTTTGGTCGAACTTTCCGTTGATGTCAACATTAAGCTTCTCAGTATTCTTAAGGAATGTCTGGAGCTTTGTGACTTCTGCTGTATTGTTCGTTCCATCAAGCTTCATGTAGTCAGTAATGTATGAACAGTTTGCGATGTTTATAAGAACTGGAAGCGCAGAGCTTGTTGAAGAGTTTCGGCTTGTTCGGTTTGATGATCCACCTGAACTACCATTTGAACCTCCGTCTGAAGGATTAGATGGGTTTGAAGGGTTAGATGGAATTGAACCGCTTGTGTCATCATCACCATTTGATACTCCACCTGTGTTTGTTCCGCCTGTGCTTGCAGGTGATCCAGTAGTGTCATCATCACCATTTGATGCTCCACCTGTGTTTGAACCTCCTGTGCTTGCTGCAGATCCAGTAGTGTCATCACTACCATTTAGTGTGGCATCTGTGTTTGCAGATGATCCAGCTGTTTCGTCATCTCCATTTGAAACCACAGTCTCTGATGGAGCTGCCGCAACTGTATCATCATCACCATTTACCTGTGCCTGAGCAAGAACCGGAGTAATTGCCACAAAAGACAAGAAAAGGGCTGAAATCGTTATTGTTTTTATGTATTTATTCATATTATTAATCTTACCTGTAATGCGTTGTACCTTATCACAAGTGATGTCTCATGTCAATAGCTTGCCCTTGGTTTTTGTATAAAAGAAAGGTCCAGCTCTTGTGAAGCTGGACCTAAGTGAAACTGCGTGGAATGCGCGAATTATTCCGCAACGAGGCGGAAGAACCGCTTTTCCTCGGGATTAACCGGGAAAGGCTGCGCTGGGCCGCCTGAGTAGATGACTGTGCCGGGGCTAAATGGCACCCATACATCCGCTCCTGCGGTGACATTCGTCCGAGTCTCGAACGAATACGGCGAGTTTTCCTGGCCGCCGTGTGCTCCGATGGTAATCATTGAGCTGTTCGCTGTCGGGCTGATCATGGCCATTGCAAGCGCTGATTCGACATAGTTGCTCGCGACGAGAACGCCATTCTTCTTCAGCTCCACCTTGAACCAGTGGTTCGAGGATATGAACTGTTGACGGAATTGTTCCATAGCCGCAGGCGTAGTCGAGGTGATTGCGACCGAGGCGCCGAAACGGGCGAAGGCGTTGTAGTTTGTTGACGAGGGAGACTGATTCACATCAAGCACCGTATCGTCACCACCTGGCATCAAACGCCCCTGGGCTACGCTGTAGGTTGATTCATTGACACCATTAGTGCCGAAATCAACACCAACATACTGCGGGCCGAACAAAAGTTCAGCACCGTTCCCAGAGTTAGTCGCGATGCCGAAGGTAATCGGTGCGATATTCGTCAACGAGGACGAAATAGTCACCGTGTAGGCACTGGCGGGATAAGTCCCGACAGTACTGAGGATCATGCGATGACCAAACTCGCCAGCAGTAGCCGGATTCGTAAGTGTTGTCGCTCCCTTCCAGCTTTTGTTCGTGCCGGTCGAAAGTCCGTCGAACCATTGCCATCCGTACGGCGCCATATCCGGGGTTGGAATCCGGTACCAGGCCGCAGGATTGTTATTGCGATCAGTCGGCACATTCACACCGAACATTCCAGCCATCACGTTTGCACGATGAAGGGTGATGTTCGGTGAAGCGAGGACAGGCCCCGAGTGCAGGTATTGGGCTTCTTGCCCAAGCGGCACCGGCGACTGCAAACTGAGAAGTCCCATCTTGACGGACGGCTTGGCCTTGTTGGGGCCGGCGGGCACGTCGTCTTCGGTGGTGACAACGAATGAAACTGATGCGGTGACCATCGAGGTCAACAGGATCAGTGTAGCGGAGGTTAGCAGGAGTTTTTTCATACTTGAGTGTTCGGTTTGTTTGGAGTTGAGTGAATTCACTCTACCCTTCTCATGCAACACAATGGCAAAACCAGGGGAAAACCCCTAATTTAGTACGGCAACGAGCCGTTTCCACGCATTTACAAAGAGCAGAGCTTTGGGATGAAGCCTATCATACTTTAACCTTGTTGTCAACGTATCTCTTCTGGGGATAGATGAAACCTTAAAGGTGCAATCATAGGCTATAATACATACATGACAATAGCGTATGCCCTTCTTGCCGGACTGCTTCCAGCCCTCCTTTGGCTACTCTTTTGGCTTAGAGAAGATAATCTCCACCCCGAACCCAAATCTTTGATTACAGGAACCTTCATCTCTGGCATGCTCGTAGTTGTGGTAGCTGTCTTTCTTGAAAAGTACGCAGCAGATATCATTAGTGATGAGAAGTACCGCTACATTGCATGGGCAGCAATTGAAGAAATAACAAAATTTCTTGCAGTAGCCATAATAGCTCTCCGTTCAAGAAACATGGATGAACCTGTAGATGCGATGATCTATTGCATAACAGTTGCTCTCGGATTCGCCGCACTCGAGAATGCACTTTTTATACTATCTCCACTCGATACTGGCGATATCACACGTTCTATCGTCACAGGAAACATGAGATTCATCGGAGCAACACTTGTTCATGTAGTTTGTTCTG
>JAUPUH010000016.1 GCA_030917665.1 Patescibacteria group bacterium
AGGAACCTTCATCTCTGGCATGCTCGTAGTTGTGGTAGCTGTCTTTCTTGAAAAGTACGCAGCAGATATCATTAGTGATGAGAAGTACCGCTACATTGCATGGGCAGCAATCGAGGAGGTAACAAAATTTCTTGCAGTAGCCATAATAGCTCTCCGTTCAAGAAACATGGATGAGCCTGTAGATGCGATGATCTATTGCATAACAGTTGCTCTCGGATTCGCCGCACTTGAAAATGCACTTTTTATACTATCTCCACTCGATACTGGCGATATCACACGTTCTATCGTCACAGGAAACATGAGATTCATCGGAGCAACACTTGTTCATGTAGTTTGTTCTGCTTCAATAGGCTTCATGATCGGACTTACGTTCTACAAAAATGCTTTTTTGAAAGCAATCTCACTTATCTTCGGAGTTATCCTCGCCGTCACATTGCATGCAGGCTTCAATTTGTCTATAATAAATGAAACGGTAACGAATACGCTCAAAGTTTTTGGCTGGGTATGGCTCGCGGTAGTGATTCTCATAATCCTTTTTGAAGAGGTGAAGAGCATCAAGCCAAAAAGTGGCGCTTGGGAAGCGTAACAATTATTAATAAATTACTCAGAAGTACTTATACACAATCAATATGGCAAAAGAAAAGAAATCATTTTTTGAAAGACTCACCGGAACTGTCCGAATGGATGAAGGACGGGATTTGGAGACAAAAGACTCCGATGAGAGTTCAAGAAACGTTGTTGCATGGATGGACGAAGAAGAAAAGGATGGTGAATTGACCGTCGACGTCTATCAGACAAGCGATATGATCGTGATCAAAGCCATGATTGCTGGAGTACGACCTGAAGATCTCGATATTGCCATCACTCGGGATATGGTAACCATCAAAGGAAGTCGGGAAGAAGAAAAGATTGCTCGTGATGACGACTATTTTATCCGTGAACTCTATTGGGGATCATTCTCTCGAAGCATTTCACTACCCGAGGAGATTGATGTTGATGAATCAGAAGCTATTGAGAAGCACGGCCTCCTTATCCTCAAACTTCCAAAGCTTGATAAGAAGAGACAGTCGAAGTTGAAGGTAAAGACGATCTAAAAACAAAAACTCCGTAATGGAGTTTTTGTTTTCTTGGTGCCGAGAACCAGATTTGAACTGGTGACCCTTCCCTCTTCAGGGGAATGCTCTACCAACTGAGCTATCTCGGCATATCTTTAATTATTGCATCAAATCCTGAAAGTTTTTCAGCAGACTTTGTGATGCTGTCGGATCACCTGCATTCGCTGCTCCAATACCGAGCGCGCTTGTCATAAACTCGATATACGGCTGGATAAAGTAGAATGCACCGATTGAGAGTCCGATGATGACGATCCAGTAAATGGCCTTTACAGCCATGCTCCATCTATTGCTGCGACGAATTGACCGGAGAATTTCATTATTCTCCTCAGCCATCTTGTAGGTTCTTTCTAGCAATGATCGCTCTTCTGGGGTCATAAAAATGAGTATACCAGAAAGCCGAGAAAAATAAAGTGTCGTGGTGCCCCCACCAGGAATCGAACCTGGATCTCCTCCTTAGGACGGAATCGTTCTATCCATTGAACTACAGGGGCATGGGGAGCAGAGCGCCCCTTATCCTATTTTATTCCAAGCGCATCTGCAAGTTCGCTTTCTTCAAAGCCAACCATTACCTTTCCATCGACATCAATAACTGGAACTCCAAGCTGTCCACTTTTATCAACCATAATCTTCCTTTGTTCAAGATCATGCGCAACATCGTGTTCAGTAAAAGCTACGTTATGATCCTTCATATACTTCTTAGCGTCGGCACAAAAATGACATGTTGGTGTTGAGTAGATAGTTACGTTTTTCATATGTTGTATATGTTAAATTATAATTAATGCGATTATAACATAAGCTCCTATCCTTTAGAACCAGTTGAATAACCTGTACCAGAAGCTCTGTGGAGTAGTTGTTGGAGTTGTGGACGCCTCAATTTGTCCATCGATAATCACAGCAACCTCCTCTCCTTCTTTAACAACACGGAATTTGGTTCGTATCTCGCTTTCTATCCCTTGATCGGTCTTCAGATAATCAAGTGAAGCAGCAAGGTTCTTTTCTCGAAGAGTAAGCTTTTCGAGTTCCATCCTCTCTTTTTCGAGATTCCCTGAACTTAGGCGATCTTTTTGATAAACACCCCAAACACCTCGCAATAAAAGCACAAAAAGAATGGCAAGGAGAAGAAGGACTATAGGAGAATAAAGCACCTTTCTTAATTTTTTCTTCTTTTGGAACTCAAGCATTGAAGTTTATAATACATATAGTATACTATGCTTCACCTATGTTATTCCATAAAAATACAAAGAAAGCGGCCAACGTACTTATAATAATCCTTGGAGTATTGATCATACTCAGCATGGTTCTGTTCTCAGTACCAATGTTCTAATCCGACCTCATCATCTTAATGAAGACTTCCTGAGGAATATTGACGTTTCCTCGTCCTAGTTCCTTCATCTTTTTCTTTCCTTCTTTCTGCTTTTCCCAAAGCTTCATCTTTCGCGTTCGATCTCCTCCGTACATATGCTGAGTCACATTTTTCTGCATTCCAGAAAGAGTTTCTGATGCGATAATACGGCCCTGTGCCTTTCCTTGAATCTTCAATGTGAACATTTGTCGTGGAAGCACCTTATGAAGCTTTTCCACTGAGGCTTTTGCCTCTTCTTCGAGACGTCTTCGAGCAACAACTCGAGTAAAAGCAATAACAGGCTCATCTGCCACAAGAATATCAAGTCGAGCTACATCTGCCTCCCTCATTTCACCAATTTCGTAGGAAATCGAAGCGTATCCAGAAGATATGCTTTTAATCTCATCAAAAAAGTTTCGCATAAGCTCTCGCAATGGCATGACAAGCGTAATTGAGTTTCGGTTTTCTCCGAAATTATCTGTAGAAGTGACTTCCCCTTCATGATTGAAAACTGCTTGCATGATGACACCAAGATAATCTGGCGGAGTAATAATCTTCATATTCACGAGCGGTTCAAAAACCTGCTTCACCTCATGATCATCTGGAAAAAGGGCTGGAGAATATATTGTTATAGTTTTGCCATTCTTGAGTTCTACATTGTAGGTGATGCTCGGCGTTGTAACGATGAGGTTCAAATTGAATTCGCGTCGAAGTCTCTCGGTAATTATTTCGAGGTGAAGCATTCCGAGGAATCCACAACGAAATCCACGCCCAAGAGTTCCTGAAGCCTCTTCTTCGTGTGTAAACGAAGAATCAGAAAGTCGGAGGCGCCCAAGAGCCATTCGAAGCGAATTGAAATCATCCTGACTTTCGGTATAAACAGATGCCCACACGACAGGTCGAGGGGACATGTATCCATGAAGCGCAGGCGTCGTATCACGAATAGAAGCAACAGTATCTCCAACAGATGCGATTCCAGGCTGCTTGATACCTGTGACGATGTAGCCGATCTCCCCCGCGCTCAAGCTATCAGTCGGAGTATCATCAGGAGCAAAAATTCCCACTTCAAGGGCGGTGAATTTCTCATCTGAAATTTTGAAAAGTAATGGATCATTCTTTTTGACTGATCCGTTCATAACACGCACATAAACGATAACGCCTTTATGATTTGAATATTGAAAATCGAAAACGAGCGATCGGAATTCTTTTGTTACATTTTCCTCAGGTGCTTTCGGCGCAGGAACACGATCAATGACTTGATCAAGAAGATCAATAACTCCTTCCCCAGTTTTTCCAGAAACTTTCAACACATCTTTTTCCTCACAACCAAGAAGCTCACAGACTTCATGGATAACTTCTGAAACTCGCGCTAAAGGCGAGTCAATCTTAGAAACTACAGGAATGATTGTAAGGCCAGATTCACGAGCCATATTGAGTGTGGTGAGTGTTTGTGCCTGTACACCCTGAGTCGCGTCCACGAGCAGAATTGAGCCTTCCACGGCCTTTAGAGCACGAGAAACCTCGTAGGAGAAGTCGATGTGTCCTGGGGTATCAATGAGGTTTAGGATGTACTCCTTTCCTGTTTCTGGGCCAGTCGTCTTCTTGAACTTCATACGCACCGGCTGCATCTTGATGGTGATGCCTCGCTCTCGCTCAAGCTCCATGCTGTCGAGCACCTGCTCCTGCATTTTTCGCTTTTCGATCGTGTTCGTCAATTCAAGCATGCGGTCAGCAAGCGTCGATTTCCCATGGTCTATATGGGCAATAATGGAAAAGTTACGGATAAACTGGGGATTCATAAGTAAAAGTCATACTAACAGATAAAGGCTTGAAACTAAAGGGTCTCCTGATCCGGCACGACAACATTCGACTTCCAGAACTTATGATGCAAGGTAGCCCAAACCTCCTTTATTTCCCTGTTTTTCAACAAAAGAAGAACAAGTATTCCAGCAATTATACCCACGATACCCGCGAAGAATCCCTGGAAAAAGACCCCCCACGCCTTGTCGAGAGTAAAGAAAAGATTGAAGAATCGAAGCGAAAGAAATGTAACATACCCCATGATAATGGAGGCGGAGAAGCTTTGGAAAAGCGTGGCGATAACTGGCTTAGTAAATCCAGGGTAATCCTTCTCAAACATATGCCAATGAAGATACGTATTGACGAGGATTCCAATCGAGTATGCAAGAGGAAGTACAAGAACACTCGTACCCATTTGTCCTGAAACCTTGAGCAGATCTTGAAGAAAGAAAGCGAAGACCGGGAAGGCGAAGAATGCTTTTGTAAAAGCATAACCAAGTCCTGCGATGAGAAGTCCGGAAATGATGTTGATAATGAGAGGTTTCTTTGTCTTCCCTTCAGCATAGTACGCACGAACAAAAAGGAGAATGAGACTTTGACCAATAACCGAGACAATGAAGATTGCAAGTGTGGCTGCGGTAAGCCTTGTGTCAGCCCAATCGAACTGTCCAGCGCCGTAAATAGTACGTACGATCTGTGCACGAAGGACGATAAAAAGCACCATGATCGGAATCGACCAGAATACGATATGACGAGCAGAATCAATCATCTGACCCAGGAATTCTGTGCGATTCTTTTCAACAAAGAATTTTGAAAGTGTCGGGAAGACTGCAGAAGAATAACTTACGCCAATAATCGAAAGTGGGACTGACTGAAGGTTGAGAGCAAGATTGAAGATGGAAATCGATCCCCCACTCATAAGCGAGGCGAGTGCAATCAAAAAGAATGATGCGAGCTGGTTTGCAGACAGAGTCAGTGTTCTTGGCAGTGAAATAAATACAACCTTCTTAATATCATTCCAGTGGATGCGGAAATCAAAACTTGGGAAGGTTTCCTTATGCATAATGAATGGAATCTGTATCGTCATATGAAGCAATGCACCAATCACCACTCCCCAGATCAAGCCGTGGAGCCCAAGAAACGGGTACAAGAATATGATTCCGAAAATTATTCCAGCGTTATAGACGACCGGGCTCAGTGCATAGACAAGAAATCGGCGGTGCATCTGCGTGATACTTGAAAGGAAGTTCGAAATACCGAGAAAGATCGGTGAAAGAAGGAGTATTCGTGTTACAGAGATAAGTTCCGGTAACGAAGGATCGCCAACAAATCCTGGTATGAGAATCTGTATAAGCCACGGGATCAAGAAATAAGCGATGATACTGACTACAATTATAGCAAGGAAGAAGGCCGAAAAAATACTATCGATAAACTTCCTTCCCTTATCAGCATCAGTATGGAACCTATCAATAAAGAATGGCACAAGTACAGAAGCCGATACCACTGAAGCGATTGATACGAATATGAGATCAGGAATTCTGAATGCAGAATAATAGATATCGAGAAGATGCCCCGCACCGAAGTTGTATGCAAGAAGCTTGTCGCGCACAAGTCCGAGTATCTGCGACATAACAGCAAAGAACGCCAAAAGATACGCTGCCTCATGAAGGCCGCGTATCTCCTTGCCCATCATCTCGAAAAACTTCTTTACCATAATGGATCAGGAAACCTGCCTGATTATTTCTTGGCTGGGGTTTCCTTAACTGGAAGGTTGCTTCTCTTTTCAGGCTTGCTGTCGATAGGTGGCTGCGCATCTGCGAATGGGGACTTCCCTTCAATAAGATTCGAGAGGATGAGGGCGACCTCTTCGCTGTCTGGATTGGTCTGGGCAAGAGTCTCAAACTGAGCGATCGCATCTGCTGTCTTACCAAGACGTGCGTATGAAAGACCGAGGAAGTATTGAGCATTTGCATACTGACTGTTAAGTTCAACAGCTTTGCCAAAGGCGTTAGTTGCTTCCTGATAGTTCTTATCATTGTAGTATAGCAATCCGAGCTGGAAGAATATAAGAGGGTTGGTTGGGTTAATCTGACTTGCGACCTGGACAGAAGTTATCGCTTCCTTTATCTGACCCTGGCTGACTTGTATCTGAGAAAGAAGGAAAATGGCTTCAATATAGTTTTGTTTGAGTTGAAGAGCTGCACCTATAAACTGCTGAGCTTCAGCGAGCTTTTCCTGAGAAGCCTCTATTCGGGCAAGGTTGAGGTAAATTGCTGGATTGTAAGGATTATACTTTAAGGCATTTGTATACGCTGTCTTTGTGTTCTCGTATGAATTTTCAACCTTAAGTGAAAGTGCAACCTCTGAAATACGTGCCTCTGCGACATAGTTGTAATAATTTGTTGGATCAAAGGCTACAGCACTTCGTGTATATCCTATTGCTTCTTCTACAAGCTTACCTATCTGTGCGACCAGTGCTGGATCGGGGGTTTTAGCACCTTGCTGTGCCTGTGACTGAAGCTGCTGTGATATGGCTGTAATCTTAAGAATATTAACTTCAGAGAGAGCCTGATAATAGATATCGTTCTTGTCCCATGATAGTGCCTTCTTGAAATTATTCTCTGCAGTTTCGACTCCCTGTCCTTCAGGAAGATTGAGAGCACTAATACCGCCTTGGAAATAGCTAAGTGCTACCATTTTCTTCAAGTAAGCAAAAGCCCAAATCGCACAAATAACTATAATAGCGGCAAGAATAATCGGAACAAGTTTCTTGAAAGGAGACCCTTCAGATGATCCAACTTTAACAAGTGTAATATGACCTTCTGCAACAAGTGACGCGACAAAGAGACCTGTCATGACGAACATCAAAAACATAATCGCATGAGAAGGGACTGAGACAAAACACATTACCCAAAGGAAAAGGGATGAGAAGAATGTTGAACCAATAAAGAATCGAGAGAAATTATCATCTGTTTTCTTGAGAGATCGAAAGCCTGCAAGTACAAACAAGACAATAAATACACACCAGAGCAAGAAGCCTACGATTCCTTGTGTTGCTAGAGAAGATGTAATAACCCCAGAACCGCTATTGAACTCCGTATTCCAGAAAGCACTTTCATTAATGCCTGCTGGTTTGAACTTAAGATACTGTGCAGTAAATCGGTTTGGTCCAGATCCAAACAAAGGAGATTCCTTGAGGGTATCAGACGCGACATCGAGAGTAAGCTGCCATGGAAGTGTGACTTGATTCTGTTCAAGCATAAGCGCTTTCGTTATTGACGCTGAGAGCACATCTCCTTTCCATGCACAAGTAACTGCAATAATAAGAATTATAAGAGACAAGACTGGCAACCTCTTAAGTACATCAACTTTTTCTCCATTTACTTGTGAAGAAGCTGACGAATACTGATAATACACAACTCCCGCAGAGATAAATGCTACGACCGCCCATATGATTGAAGAATTTGCGATGAAAAGAAAGACGCCGGATAGTACAAGTAAAAGCGACAAAAGGAACTTAAAGAGTTTGTTTAATGTTATGAACTGAAGCGCAATGAATGAAACTATTCCAACCATTCCTGCAAGAAGTGCGAGATCATTGAACCCTCCGATAAGCGACGATGTCGCCGACTGGAAAAGTCCGAGTGTCAAAACCTCAGGACCAGCAAGAAATCTAACGATGTGGAATAGGGCGAGAATTATAAAAGAAACGATTACTCCGCCAAATACGTAAAGTACTCGGTCCCGTTCTTTATACGTAAGATAAACAGTAAGAAGCGAAGCGACAAAAAGAATGAGAATCAAGCTGCTTGTACCGATCTCGAAACCTTGACCAAAGAGAGATTTCAAAACGCTTGTGCTTAACAGTGTCGACACTATAAGCGAAATGACAATTCCCGCAGAGACGAAAATGAGCGGATGTTTTGGAACAAGAAGATTCTTCTGTTTAAAAGCAGAAACGAAATACAAAATACTTGAGATGAGGATACCGAAGACAATTACCGCGGTCTTAGACATATCAAGTGGTGCATACGAAGTTGGAAGAAAGACCAACGGAACGAGAATTACAGTAATCAGAAAAATAATGAAAGATATTTTCTCGAGTCCGTTTTTTTGAGAAGGAGTGCTCTCTGGGTTTTCTGAAGACCTTGTCGTAATAATTGGTGTATCCATAATGATTCGCAATGAATTGCTTCTTAAATTTATAATCGGCTAATAAGCGCTTTGGCAATAATTATAACAAACAAAAAACCTCCTGTTAAGGAAGTTTTTTGATGTGACATATCGATAAGCCGAGTTCTGTATCTGCGTTCCGCTTTTGACGGCGACCGTAGACGACAATCATTTATCTGGGAGATGGATTGCTCCATCCCTCAAGCGGCACTCCGGTGAAGCATTACTGCAACTCCGGCACGGCCTTGCACTGGGGTAAGGATTTTGCCGTTTCACTCCCACCAAAGGGATTCGTCACTGTTCTCACCTCGCGTCTCGCGACGGACGGGCGTTACCCGCTACCTTTCTGCTTTGCTTTTACACATAGCCAGTGCTCGGACTTTCCTCTATTAGCACTTTCGTACCAACAGCGACTGTCTGATATGTGTGTATATTATACCACGATTAAAAGCGTGGAGCAAGTGACTCTAGAATGGCTCAATTAAGCCTCTGCTGGGCCTTTGTCAGCTTCTGGTTTCTTCTTCGCGTGCGCGTGGGAATCAACCTCGTAACTTGTGTTTTGAGCCTCGAAAAAATTTACAAGCTCATAGACATCCGTGGCTGTACTCATCCATTTTGCAGGATTCGTAACATTGTAGAATTTTGGAAAGCCGAGCTCTTCGAGACGTCGGTCAGCAACATATTTTACATACTGATTCACATAATCTGCATTAAGTCCGAGTATTCCATTTGGAAAAAGATCTTTGTTGTAATCAATCTCCTTATTCACTCCTTCGATGACAATATTTCTGATATCGTCCGCAAAATCTGGTGTCAAAAGTTCCGGGTTCTCCTCAAGAATATTTTGGATCAGGTTCATTCCGAATTGAAGATGCAAGCTTTCATCTCGAAGCACCCAGTTGATCATTGATCCGAAGTTTCGGAGTTGCTTTCTTTGACGGAAAGAGAGCACGACCATGAAGCCTGAGTAAAACCACACTCCTTCCATAACGATATTTGTCGCAACGAGGTTCCTAATGAAATCCTTCTTCCCTTCTACGGTTTCAACATCGAGAGATGTTTCTGTCATCCTTCTCATGTATTTATTGATGTAGTCCTCCTTTGCCTTCATTGAAGGAACATTCAA
>JAUPUH010000001.1 GCA_030917665.1 Patescibacteria group bacterium
CCTGTCGGTGAGGCATTATCTATAGAAAATCTCACAAACTCCATTATTGTTGAAGTTGTTGGTCAGTTTCGTTGGGTCTCGATTGTAGCTGTGGTTCCAACATATAGACTCCTTAGTGTTATAAGAGTAGTCCGCACAGCCGCAATTGTTAATTTGTGATGTCGTCTCGTAGTATCTAACCATGAGATCGCCGCACATAATAAACTAATCTCTGCGGCTGTTTTTGCATCTGGATATCTAAAATGGCTCTATTGAGCCATTTAGTTATGTTTCACGTGTAATATAGCCTAGAATGTTACTTATGAAACATGGTATTTCTTCCTTATTTCCTCGATATTTTCATTTTCAGCTTCCGCCTGCTTAGATTTTCCCTGCTTGCCAAGCGCTTCAAGTTCTTTTTCTGGCAATATAATCAGTTCCTGAGCCTTCTTTTCAAGGTATTCTTCCGTGTTCAGCTTGGGGTCTTCAAGTACTTCTTCAAGTAGAGCATGCAAAACAAAGCCTATTTTAGGCCCTGGTGTTACATGTGTAACTTCCATAATACGTTTCCCATCGATTTTAAGCATGTTTACAGACACCGGATCTCTGAGCGCCTCCTCAACCATTGCCTTATACTTCCTCAATCGGTAAGGATTTTCCTTGGGGCGGCCAGTCCCAATACGATCGCAAATGCGGATATTCATGAGATCCCAGATATTTTCATGGCCAACATTTACAATCATTCTACGTACTGCAGAAAGGGTAATCATCTCAGTATCAGAGAAGAACATATGCCAGCGAATCATTTTCACGACCTTCTCAGTTGTTTTCACAGGAAACTTCATCCTTTCAAGGATTTTCTTTGTTACACGTGAACCAACTACCTCATGACCATAGAAGGTAATCTGGTTTGTTTCATGTGAAATCCTCTTTGTCTCTGGCTTTGATATGTCGTGGAATAGGGCAGAAAGACGAATTTCAAGTGGCCATTCTTTGTCAGCTGAATGTTGAAGTGTTCTTAGAAGGTGTTCCCAAACATCGAAAGCATGTGCCTGGTTCTGTGCAACGCCCTTAGCCTTAAGTAATTCTGGGACTATATACTGTAGAATATTGAGCTTATCTAGTAATTCTATACCTGCCTTGGGACTTGGAGACATAAGTATCCTTACAAATTCATCGCGAATCCTCTCCGTAGATATCTTTTCGAGAAGCTTTCCGTGGCTCAATATAGCCTTTTCTGTATCAATGTTAATTGTGAAACCTAATTCTGTAGCTAGGCGGACAGCACGTATCATTCTAAGTGCGTCCTCAATAAAGCGATCGTTAGGATTTCCAACAGCCCTCACTGTTTTGTCCTTTATGTCCTTTAATCCCTCAAAGAGATCGACTATGTCTTTTATTGCCCCATTAGACAAACTCACCGCAACCGCATTAATCGTGAAATCCCGACGTCTGAGATCGTCATTGATAGTTTCACTGAATTTAACCTCATCCGGATGCCTGTGGTCAGTATAAGAGCTTTCAAGGCGGTATGGTGTGACCTCCACAACTTTCAAACGTTCATCTTCAGCAGATTCGTTTACAACACCAACAGTTCCGTAAGTATTTTCGTAAAATGTTTTCGGAAAGAGGGGAATGATCTGCTCAGGTGTAGCATTGGTCGTAATATCCCAATCTTTCGGTGTTCGACCTAGCAATATGTCTCGAGTACATCCACCAACTAGAAAAGCCTCAAAACCCGCCTTTTCGAGAGTTTCGACAATTTGGACTATTTCCTTGGGTATAGCCTGATTTTTCATAGATTTATACTAGCACTTATTATACTTTTTTTCATTATCGTATACATGATATAATGTCATACAACATGATATCTAATATCCAAAAGCTCAAAATAGCCCGTGAATTAAGGCTTGGAGGGAAGTCGCTTGGAGAAATCTCCCACGAAACGAATATTCCACGAAGCACGCTCTCTTATTGGTTGAGGGATATTGTGCTTAATGAAAAACAACGAATAGAGCTCAAGAATAGGGTAAAACCGAAGATGGGAAGGGGAAGACTTAACGCTGTTATATCACTCCGATCAAATCGAATTTTTAAGGAAAACAAAGCTTTCGAGGAAGCAAAGAGGGAATTCATTCATTTACGTAAGGACCCAGTCTTTATTTTTGGTTTAACCCTTTATTTGTCACATGGAACAAAAAAGGGAAGCTCTTTTCAGTTTTCAAGTTCTGATTCGACCACAATTTCCCTTATGAAAAGCTGGATTAAGAAGTATTTGAAGGTTGAAGATGTTCTTATAAAGCAAAGGAATTACGGTAGCCATAAAAGGATCGATATTATGAGAATTGACGTATTAAGAAAGGTGATAGCTTGGCAAAAGCAATTAATTCAGTATTATGGTACAGTGTTGAATGTTTGATATATGCACCCGTAGTGAAATGGATATCATACCGGTCTTCGGAACCGTTGTTGGGGGTTCGAATCCCTCCGGGTGCACACGTTTGCGAGGAAGATTTGGAAAAGAAATAAGTTAGGATTATAATATCGGGAACTGCGGGCATGGTTTAGTGGTAGAACACGTCCTTGCCAAGGACGAGACGGGAGTTCGATTCTCCCTGCCCGCACCAAAAAAGTCCTCTAAGTTGTCCTATCAAAAGTCTTTTTATTAAATGGCTTAAACGCTCATCTTTTTGTAAAAACTGTGGATAACACTGTGGATTATGTTTATAAGACATGAAAAATATGGCTTATATTCGTGTCCTTTGACTTTTTTATC
>JAUPUH010000017.1 GCA_030917665.1 Patescibacteria group bacterium
GTTGGTGCTATTATCGGCGGCTGGCTCATGAGTTTCTTTGGCGAAACTGATGTGACAGGTTTTAACATTTATAGTTTTCTTGTAGCACTCCTTGGTGCAGTCATTCTTATTTGGATCATTAAGGCATTACGGAGATAGAATTATGTAAAAGAAAAGCTTGCTGAAATTATCGTCATTGAAAAAAGGTAAATTTGCTCCAACCTATTGATTCTATGAATTCCGTTTCAGTCGATCTTGTTGCTTTTTGAGTTTCTTCATTTCCACGAAGGAAGTACACGAATGATAGTTCAGCACTATCGGTATTTCGTTCGTTAACATACTTATGTGCGATATCGAGTGGTGATACCATCCTGCGACCGCTAACAAGCGATGTCTCGAAATGAAGACCTTTTTTATGTGGTAGAGATTCAAAGTAAGAGTTGTAAACAAGCTCAGAACAAACCAAAGCATCTGATGTATCGAAGTCGAAATTATAATCATATGGCTTACCAACCTGCTCGAAACTCCTCATAACAGCTTGAAGCATGTCGCTTTTACTGAGAAGACGTGGTCGAAACGCAACAACAAAGTCAGCATCGAACGAGATGGGGAGACTTTGCAAAACTACACCAGGAGCTATCGCCTCCATAACACTACGTTGGTGTCCGTCTGTATCTGGGGTTGTGTAAATCGTGTAGACGTTGGGATGTTTTTCACGGAGATATGCTGACATTGATTCGTAACCATTAAATGGAAATTCTGAAGCAAAGTATTGATCCATTGTCGCAAGATTACCTGTGTACAGGGCAGCGTGAGTCCAGAATCCTGGGATACCGACGTTGCTAACATGCCAGTTTCGGCGTTGAAGAATAATATCTCCCGGTTCCAACACCTTTCCCATCTCAAATGCTTGATCAGGAGTTATGAATCCATCTTTGCCTCGCGTGGTCAGGATGGCATTTCCCATAGTATTTGCTACACCTTTCTGAAGAGGAAACCAGATATCAAACATTTTTCGTTCGGTGTTATCTAATAAAATAACTGTACCGCGAGTAAGAGTAACTAGAGGATGTGATTTGAGATATGCATTACTGCCGCGAGATTTTTTTTCAAGCAAAATAAACGGTTCAGTACTTTCATTGTGAGGATAAGCAAAAACCCGCATGTACAGATAACCAATATTAATGCGTAGTGTTGTTTTGGGGTGGTAGTAACGAACTGTCATTTCGTTATATATGTTGTTCTTATTGAAGGATGGATAATACTGATTCAGTATTTTCTTTTGGTACTCACTATCTGAAACAGTAGTCATGATTCGGTGTACCATTTCATATTTTTTAACATAAAGGCTATAGGAAATTAGAAATGATGAGACCCGAGTGTCCCACATGCTGTATGGAATTGTGGAGAAATAGCGGTGAGTATCAGTAAGTGATTCAGAAAATGCTACTGCTTGTATGAAGTCATCAAAGGCCGCCGTAATTTCCTTGGTCGCATTGAAGTCTTGTAGAGGATTATCTAGTTTTTCGAGCAGGATATTACCAGTGGTTTCAAGGTAGTCCATCGCAGTGACTGATGTGTATAAGTCGTTGCTTACTTTCTGAGCAATCTCATTGTGAGTCATCCCGACAAAGGGTTTGTTATCGAGTGGTCGAAGCCATAGGAAACTGATGATGAGTCCTGTAGCGACAATAAAAAATACCAAACGCCAACGTTCCTTAATGAAGAACTTTTTAGTGTAAACATATGAGCGATATCTTTTCCAGGTTTTACGAGCTAGGTAGACTCGGCGAATAGAAGGAATGAACGACACAACATAAAGCCCAATACCAAGAAAAGTGTGAAATGGATAGAAAATCTTTAGACCGATTATGGCTAATGCAGCTAGAGTAAGTCCTATTGACTGAAGTGAGATGAAGAGAAGTTTCTTTCTCCACGAATTGAAATCCGCTTGTGAGTTCACTAATTGCTTAGACTTCATCTTGTGAGATGGTAAGGGCATAGATTAACAAATAGTATATCACTGTCCTCAAGTTAATAAAATATCTCAATTTTCAAGATGGTAAGATAAGTTGGAAAAAATGAAGCCTATAAAACAAAAACCCGCCTCAGACAAACAGCGAATTTTTGCTGCATACCTGGACGAGTGAGTTATTTTTTTCTTGAACTTAATTTTCTTGTTTCGATTTTCTCTGTGCTCGTTGCGCATCTGGGGAATGCTGGTATCCCTTGCCCCCTTACCCAGTTAAGCTCGATGTACCCAGTTAGGTTGAAGATCCTGACCATCATTGATTCGAGACGGTCGCCAATCATTCTGTGTCCAATGTTTGTAATACCTTGGGCCAGCTCTTCACATGATGCTTTGTACATCGCAACCCGAAAACTTTGTCTGCATTCGTGGATGAAGCTCAGGTTTTCGACCACAAAGCCATCACAATCAAGCTTTTCGACAGTCAGCGTGGCACTGACCTTGAATTTTTTATTGTAACCTCCGCACGCAGCGTAATCCGCCAACTGAGCCTTTATCCAGAAGGGTTGGATGACAAGGCTAATCATTGGCTGGCTATCGCATACTAGTTTTTTCATGATCTTTTGTATTTTCTCTGGTTTGGTTTTTGGTTTGAACGTATCCTTTAAAGCTCCTGTAATTAAGCCCTAAAAGATACGTTCAAGATAGAAAATACGAAGTTTCTTGCGAGAGAATGACATATTTTAAATAGTATGTCAAAGATTTTTTCTGTTTACATAATGGGCAAAAGAAAAAGCACCAGCTTCACTGGCACTTTTTCTTTTTGCTGCTCCGGCGGCAGGGATCGAACCTGCGACCAATCGCTTAACAGGCGACTGCTCTACCGCTGAGCTACACCGGAATCCTGCTATAATAGCAAATATGTATATAAAAGTGAAGATAACACCGAATTCGAGGAATGAATTCATTACCAAAACCTCAATCGACCACTACGAAATTTCAGTAAAGCAAAAGGCGGAAAACAATTCCGCCAACTCAAGACTACTTGAAATCATGCATAATGAGTTCCCAAATTCAATTATCCGCATCGTATCGGGTCACCATTCTCCAAGCAAGATCGTTAGTGTAGATAAAAAGGAATAACTTCTGTATAATCATTATATGAATATAAACATTAAAACAACGACGATTAGTTTAACCCCAGCTATTTCAGAGTATGTTGAAAAGCGACTACGATCCATCGAGAGTTTTCTTCAAGATGACACAACAGCACAGTGCGACATCGAATTAGCAAAAACCACAAACCACCACAAGCAAGGTGACATCTTTAAAGCAGAAGTCCATATCATCGCGAAGGATATAAATATCTATGCGAGCGTTGAGAAAGAGGACCTGTACGCTGCGATCGATATCGTAAAGGATGAAGTCGTGCGAAAGCTTAAGTCATCAAAGGACAAAAGACAGTCGCTTGTTCGACGAGGAGGTGCCCAAGTAAAGAATATTCTTAAGGGATTTTGGCCAGGTAAATCAAACTAATCAACTAATACAAATTTCATGCCTTCTTTTTTTAAGCAACAAGTGAACCAGTGGTTGTGTATAGCGCTTATCGGTCTTATGTGTTTTTGGACGGTGCTCTACTATGTAAGCCACAAAGCTGAGGCAATCGGGTCATCTCTCGTTGCTGATAGTTACAGCAGTTTACGCAATAATTAAGTCGGAATAATCCATTTCAGATTTTCCTTCAGGAACCACCTTTTCGATGAGGAGTTTCCCGTCTTTAAAAGAGGCTTGGGATATTTTTATTCGTATTTTCTTTCCATCTTTTTCAATGAAGAAGAAGGCTGAAGGCCAGCCGTGATACGCTTGGATTTTGAGATAGTTTTTGTAAGGATCGTCATTGAGATCGATCAAACCGTCCTCCTTTTTAATTTTTTCTGTGAATGTCGCTTGTGAGTGATCTTGTTCGATTTCAGGAAGTTTGCCTGCAATCCAATCAGGTAAAATAGAAACAAGTAAATTTGAACCTGTTTTGACTATTTCGCTCCCAAGTACTTCTGCATGGGGTGGCCACGGCTCAACGATGACACCCTTCATTGCGATGATCGGTCCATGATCCATTTCACTGTCCATACGAATAATTGTGACTCCGGTATTTTTGTCATCAGCAAGGATTGCGGTTTCGATAGGGCAAGAGCCTCGATATTTTGGCAGAAGTGATCCATGTATATTGAGAGATTTTGATTTCGGAATGTTCAAGATCTCTTCAGGAATTATTTTTCCGTAGGCAATAACGATGAAGACATCACACTCATATTTCTTAAGTGAGTCGATAAAAGAAGGATCGCGAAGTTTTTCAGGTTGGAGTACAGGAACTTTATGCTGCTCGGCCCAGACTTTTGCAGGAGGGGGAGTTAAAAGCATTTTTCGTCCTTGTGGTCGGTCGGGCATCGTCACCACAAAAGCTATTTCAAAGCCAGCTTGATAGAGTGTATCAAGAGTCATGACGGCATAGTCGGGAGTGCCGAAGAAACCGATTTTAATTTTTTTATTTTCCATTTTCTAAATCTTCAGGTGGTATATCTTGCACATCGAAAGCTTTGTCAATAAAGAGAACACCGTCAAGATGATCTGTCTCGTGCTGGAAGACTTGTGCGAGTAGTCCACTTGCACCGCGAACAACCTTTTCCCCAAGTTCATTGTACCCACTGACTGTTGCTTTGATGGACCGGCTTACTTTTCCATACTTCCAGCGCACAGAAAGACAGCCTTCTTCAACCTCGTGCTTATCTCGAGATAATTTTGTTATTTCTGGATTTATGAAAACAAGATCTCGCCCGATGCTTTTGTATTCTTTGTCTGCTTCTTTCATTATTTTGTCTGAGACAACGAATATTCTAAGTGGAACACCGATCTGTGGTGCAGCGATGGCAACACCGTCTTTCTGTGAGTCCATAGCTTTTTTCATATCAGAAATTACCTTCTGGATTTTTACAGAAGAGATGTCTTTGAGCGGTACAGTCTGCGCGCATTCTCGTAGCACAGAATCACCATCTTGGACTATATGTGGCATTGTCGTCATTGGTTAAAATGTACTACAAAAGCGTCTCAGGGTCTACCTTGACGATGACGGCTGGAGAAAGTGAGCGCAGCTTCCCAAGAATATCACTGTCGGGCCACTTTTCTCGAGGCAACCTCAAAAGTCCGTGTAAGACGAAGTTCCCACGAACTGTATGTGTGAAAGCGGGGAAGACTTCAACTTCGTACGGATCAAGAATATTTTGAACCTCTTCCATTTCCTTTATTATTTTTTCCTTTTTTCCTTCAAGTGTGATTTTTATCAAGGTAGTGAATGGGGGATATTTAAATTTTTCACGCTCAGCAATAGCACCTCGATAGAAGTCACTCATGTTTCCTTTGAGGCCGTATTCGAAAACCTTCTCATCCGATTTTCTCGTCTGTACAATGAATTGCTTGGTGGTTAGTGTCCTGATGCGGATGAGCATGTAAAGAATCTTCTCTTGAATGCGGAAATCGGGCAATGCAAAAAGAGAATCAAGGGAGATGATTGCTGAATTCTCGACCTTTTCATGGAGGTATTGAAGCATCATCTCAGTTCCAATGAGGATACTTCCGGGTTTAGCTCTGAATTTTTGAACTATCAATCCAAGATCTTTTTCCTCTTTGGCTGTATCTGAGTCGATTTTAAAGACTGAGATATCAGGAAATTTATCCTTGATTTTTTGGACGACGAGGTCAATGCCGATTCCTACAACTCCAAGCTTCCAGCTTCCACATATCTTACAATATTCCTCTGTCGATCTTCTTTCACCACAACGATGGCAGAGGAAATAACTTTTCTCGGAGTCTTTTTGCTTACTGCTATGCAATACAACCGGAGAGCTACAGTTATTGCAGGTAACTATATTTTGACAGTCCCCACATACAGTTGTTGGAGCAACTCCACGTCGCGTTGCGAGGATAACCATCTGCTCACTTTCATTTTTTGTGTGGTTAATGAGTTTTTCAACATCATCTGAGAGAATTTTAAAGCTCGCATTTGGTGTTTTGTAAGCTTTCATATCGACAAGCGTATCTCCCGCAGTACTTAATGATCTGAATTTGAAAGGGGAGGCTTGCACGAGCTCGCCTTCATGCTCACGCCAGAGCGTCTCAACTCGTAAAAAGTTATCAGCATAAAATATTTTTATCCCACGCCTATCTGCTAGCGTTTCAGCTATGTGTCGCACGTCGAGGAAGGGGCGACGTGGAGTCTTATAGGCTTTACTGCTCTCGCGCTCCACTATGATTGTCTCAATGTCAGTTCTAGGAAATGAAAGAAATCCACCAGTCGCGACAATAACGATAGGGTGCTCTTCCTTAAGTATAGAATTCCACTTCTCTATGATTGTTTTTGGTGTAAGTGATCCATGCAGCATAAAAGCATAACCCTCGATACCTTTTTCAAGAAGTTGAAAGGCCCGCTCGGTATCTTCGATGGTTGGCATAAGGAAAAAAAGAGAGCGCTTTTTAGCAAACTCCTGTCTGATAAGGCTTTTCCAGGTACTGTAGCGCTCCTCATCATCTCCTTGCACGACATATTTTTCCCTTACAGTTTTGAGCTCAATTTGTTCGGCATCTTTTTTGGGTTCTGCTTTGAGCTTGCCGATATTCTTTAAAATGTATTCAGGCACGAGGACATCGATGATCGCTCCGACGCTTGTCGCGTAGTAGTCGGCAGCTTCTTGTACCATTTCCATGAATGCTTTTGAAAAGAATTCCGAGCTTTTGATCTTGTCGATCTTCTTTAAGGCATACCCGGCGCTCTTGATTTCACCTTTCATGTCCTCAGCTTTTCTAGAGGAAATAACGATCCCGTGAATCTTTTTTGAGCGCAGAGGAACATCAACTAGAGCGCCCAAAGGGAGCTCAAGTGAAGTGAAGTAAGAAAGGGTATCGGTGCCGATTCCGCGGCTTATCGGAATAACCTCGATGATGTTCATGACCATATACTACACCCAAAAGGCTGTTTACTTAATATTCATTTATATTGTGTAATTTTAAATTCATGCCGGCTTCAGAATTTATTAATTATTTCTTCATTTCACTTTTATATGATGTTTCTGGGGTTGAGAGTGGTTCTCTGCTATTCGGTTTGTCACCGGATAAGCGCGGGTTCGATTCCCGTCAACTCCAGTATTGACTTATTTCTTTAAGATAAGATAAACTTATTATGTCGTTAAAACGACTGGTGGAGCGGACGGGAATTGATCTCGACCCCAATCAGACAACATAAAGGCCCCTTCGGGGGCTTTTGTGTTCATGGAAAATTTGTAAATCTACCTCCAAACGCGTACAATGTAAACCACATTAAATATATGAAAAACGACTCTTTTATTATTGAAGGATTGGCTGGAAAGAAGGCTTTGAATGGCGAAATTGTAGTCAATGGAGCCAAAAATGCTGTCCTAAAGGCTATGGCAGCTTCTGTACTTTTTTCTGATGAAATTAAGCTTGAAAATGTACCTCACACAGAAGATGTAAAGAAGATGAATGTGTTGCTTGAGAAGCTTGGAGCAAGTGTTCTTCATTCAGGAAATACTGTAAAGATTGATGCATCAAAAGTTACAGTTTCTGATCTTGATGAAAGTCTTGCGCAATCAATGAGATCATCAGTCGTTCTTACGGGACCTTTGCTCGCGCGTTTCGGTAAAACATCGTTTCCAGCTCCAGGAGGTTGTGTCATCGGTACGCGACCGATAGATCAATTTGTTGCGGGTTACAGGAAAATGGGAGCGACTGTTGAATACAAGAATGATACCTATTATATGTCTGCACCAAACGGCAAGCTCAGGGGTGCTGAAATCTTTTTCAATATGCAGACGGTTGGTGGAACAGAGACGCTTATGATGGCAGCTGTTCTTGCTGAAGGAACAACAATCCTTAAGAATTGTGCAATGGAACCAGAAATTGTTTCTGTTGCTGAATATCTGAATTCTTGCGGGGCGCAGATAAAGGGTGCAGGAACAACAACTATAGAAATCACTGGCGGGGGGTTGCTTGCATCAAAAGGAAATCCATACGTCACCTTGCCTGACCGAATTGAGGCTGGAAGCTTTCTTCTCCTCGGTGCGCTCTGTGCTAACAATTTGAAAATAACGAAATGTAATCCGGCACATCTCGAAATTACTATCAATATGCTCCGTGATGCTGGAGTTCCTATTACAACCACAAAAGACACGATCGAAATAAAGGATAATGGAAAAATAAAGAACTCTTCTTTTAAGGCTTTTGATGTACGTACCCATGAGTACCCAGGATTCCCAACAGACCTCCAGGCGCCTATGGTGACTTTTCTGTCACAAGCAACGGGTGAAAGTACTGTACTTGAAACCATTTACGAGGGCCGATTTAAATTTACTCAAAATCTCATTCGACTTGGTGCGCAAATCACGTCAATGAATCCTCGCGAAATTCTCCTTCATGGAAATGCAGATTTTAAAGCTAATCCTGAGGAGTCAATGGATGCCTATGATATTCGGGCAGGTTTTGCAACAGTCGTCGCAGCTTTACTTGCAAAGGGAACCTCAACAGTGTCTAATGTCTACTATATAGACAGGGGATATGAAAGTCTCGAGACACGACTCAACGCTCTCGGCGCGAACATCATCCGCAAGACCGCTTAGACTGAAATAAAAATGAACTTCTTCTCCCAAAAGCTCGGAATAGACCTCGGAACTGCGAATACGCTCGTCTTTGTTCCTGGAAAGGGAATTGTTCTCAACGAACCATCGGTCGTTGCCGTTTCAGAACAATACCGAAA
>JAUPUH010000002.1 GCA_030917665.1 Patescibacteria group bacterium
AAAATATCACATCAAGCAAGGCCTCGTTTTGCTTGTCATAGAAGTCGCGCTTTATTTGATTGGATCAATGATGTATGTACTCTGGTCAGTTATCAATATTGCCCAAATCCTTGTTGTTATCCTCGCAGTAATTGGTATTGTGAATGCAGTAAAGGGAAGGGAAAAGAGTCTTCCGCTTGTTGGAAAGTTTGCAGAGCATTTCAAGATCTAATATACAAAAACCGACGCGGAGTGATCCACGTCGGGTGAGTTTGTTTTATGATTTATTGAAGAACCGTTATCGGCCAGCGGTCGAGACCGACCTCCTGGAACGATTTTTCGATTTGTGTAAAGTACTGGCGGAGGAAGTCAAACTTCGGTTTGGCCAGTTCCCGTGCTTTGCGGAGGCGGATTCCGAATTTTTCCGACGCTTCCCATTCGAGACAGCTCAGAACGTCGTCCCTGCAGGAACGCGGACTTCCGTATGTGCTATCCGGATGGCGCCCTTTGCCATTCGTGTATCCAAGCTCGACAGCAGGAATGGTGCTGTTGAATTGTCCAGAGCGAGTGATGATGGTCGCGACGCAGTTAGCGAGACGGTCCGCATCCTTGAGGATAATGGTCACCATGCTGTCCTTCGGATCGTTCGGCTTGTTGTGCTCCGAAATCGCCACCAAGATGAGTGCGGTTTCAACGGAGCCAAACATGTCCTCGACCGACCGGAAAGTGTCGTGAACTAGCTGCTCAGCTTCTTCACTAAAGAACCGATCAAAGCTATGGAGCAGGGCTGCGCACCATGCCATTTCCGCCTCGTCGTCGTTTTCCGCGATGAGCAGGCAGTATTGTGCGACCATGAGGTCGTGATCAAGGCCATGACCGCTATTACCAATTTGATTTTCAATGAGTCCTTTGTGGATCGCCGTAACGCGGTCATAGAGGGGACTGAATTTGTTCCGTAATTCCACAAACCGACGGCGCATTTCTTCGCAATTCTTCATGTTTTACCTTATTTTTCGATGTTTATTGGGGATCTGCTGAGTCCAAGCGGATTACATTGTATAAAACCGCTGAACCCCACTGTTTAGTATTATAATATGAATTACATATAATGTCAAATATTTATGTTTGTTTTTTAGGGACCATCATTCTATAATTAGCCTATGACAAAAATAATTATCGCGGTTGTTATTATTGCAGCCATTGCAGTTGGGTATTTGAGTTTCAAGCCAAAGACATCTCCAGAGGTGGTTCCAAACGACACAGCTTCTGAAACTTCAACACCAGCACCATCGGGCGGTAAGAAGATGGCTTTTTCTCAATTCGTAAAGCAGGGTGGTTCTTATAAGTGTACAGTCAATCAATACCTTGGAGAGGTTGGTGGTTCATCAACTAAGGGTATTACGTATATTGATGGAGGAAAGATTCGCGGCGAATATTCAACACAGACACAGGGTCTTTCAATAGATACTACTTTTATCGTTCGTGATGGGTATTCATATACATGGACATCAATGATGCCAAATACCGGATTCAAGTCAAAAGTCTCAACTGAGGTTAAAGCAGAAGGAAGTGCTGCAACTTCAGGAACGTATTCTTTCAATTCAGAACAGATCGGCGATTATGATTGTGAAGCCTGGACGTCTGATGCCTCGAAGTTTAACATCCCGACTTCTGTTACCTTTAAAGAAGTTTAATATACACATTTATGAATAAGATTATATCCGTAATTTTAGCTTTTGTAATTCTTTTCGGTGGCCTTTTCTGGTACTGGAGTGTGAATGTTGATCCGACGCGACAGATGACGAATGGTAAGATGCTTGAAGCTGGAAAAAAAGTAGCTTTGATTTCAGAATCCGACATTATATATTTTGCTGGTGCGAAAGGATACTTTACTCGTCCTGCAACTGAGGCGGTTTACCCCGGAGTTGTAATCATTCATGAAAATAGAGGATTAAGACCAGAGATAAAGACTATGGCTGATGAGCTTGCAAAAGAAGGTTATATGGTTCTTGCCGTCGATTTTCTCGGCATGCCAGTTGAAACACAGGAACAAGCACGAGCTTTGACGGCAGGTTTTGATCAACAGAAAGGTACCGAAAATCTAAAGGCGGCTGTTGCGTATCTCAAGAGCAAGGGGGCACCGAAAGTTGCATCACTTGGATGGTGCTTTGGTGGTGCACAGTCATTGCAACTAGCGCTTTCAGGACAACAGATGGATGCAACTCTTATTTATTATGGACGCCTCGCTACAACAACTACTGCACTAGCTCCAATAAAGTGGCCAGTACTTGGAGTCTTTGGTGATAAAGACCAGTCTATCAGCACGACAAGCGTCGGTCAGTTCAAAACGGCTCTCAATACGCTTAAGATTGAAAATGAAATTTATATCTATCCTGGTGTCGGTCATGCATTTGCAAACCCTTCAGGTATGAATTATGCACCTGAGGCAACAAAAGACGCGTGGGCAAAGACCGTCGCTTTTCTCAAGAAGCATCTATAATTGATTAAGTAGCATGAAGGATTACGTTATTATTCTATTCTATAAGTTTGTTCCAATTGTTGACCCAAAGGCTTTTGCTGAAGCTCACAAAAAAGTGTGTGAGAAATTTTCTTTGACTGGCCGCATGATAGTTGCTGAAGAGGGAATCAACGGTACTTTTGAGGGAACACGTGAGAATATTGAAAAGTATAAAGAATTTTTGAGAAATGATCCTTTGTTTGCTGACATGTCTATAAAAGAAAGTGCTGGTACAGGCTTTGCATTTCCTAAGATTAAAATAAAGGTGAGGAACGAGGTTGTGACGCTTGGCGCTGGACGATTTGATGTGGCAAAAGAAACAGCAACAGAACTTCCAGCTCACGAGCTCGAGAAATGGTATGAAAATGGAGAAGATTTCGTTGTACTTGATTTAAGAAATGACTACGAGATCGCTAGTGGTAAATTTGAAAAAACAATTGACCCTGGTCTTGCGAATTTTAGGGATTTACCTCAAAAAATTGATCAACTCAAGAATTTAAAGAATAAGAAGGTGGTCACAGTTTGCACGGGAGGAATTCGTTGTGAGAAAGCTACATGTTTTCTCAAAAAAGAGGGCTTCACGGATATATACCAACTCAAGGATGGCATACATACATATATGAAGGAGTACCCCGGAAAGAATTTTAAAGGTACGCTTTTTGTTTTTGATAATCGGCTTACTACAGATGTGGTCGTAACAGACACGAAAGTGGTTGTAGGAAAGTGTATATATTGTTTCGGTTCCACAGAGCGTTATTATTCAGATGATAGTGAGCGTCCATCGCGCAAAGTTTTGTGCTGCGAAGCTTGTTTTTCAACAAAGAAGGATATTTTAAGAGTTATACAGTGATAATTGTATCTCATTGACTGGTTTTAAGCTTAGTTGTATAACTACGCTTATATGTTCTTAAACACCACGCCTCATTTCGGGGTAATCGCTTCGATTAACCCTGTTCACAGTTCGAAGGTCGCTGCGGCTTGGCCGCACATTGACCTTGCTACATCATGCGAAATTCGTCTTGATCGCATGGAGGAAGATGATTTGACAAGGTTCATTTACGGATACCTTCCATCTCTTTTTTCGAATAAACCGATGATCCTTACCCTCCGGCCATCAGTGCAAGGAGGTTCAAGAATCATTTCACCAGAAGATCAGTGGAAATTCTGGAACTCACTTCCTGATTCTGTCAGGCTCGTGATCAAGAATCCACTCTCGAACGTCTTTGTTGATTGGGCTGTTGATTTGGTTCAATATGTGTGTGACAAGGGTTACGACACACCGTTTCCATGGACTAAAATCGGCATCTCAGATCATAAGCTCGAGATGACTCCCGATGATGTGCGTTCGGCTGTAAAGGCTCTCCAGGAGTTTCCTGCAAGCGCATTCATCAAATTCGTTTGTAAAGCAATCGTCAAGAGCGATGTGAGGAGGATGGCTAACCTCTACTCTAATTACGACGATACTCGTCCTCTCATTGCTTTTCCGATGGGTGAGCTTGGCAAGCAAGAGCGTTTCAAATGCATCAAGCGCGGTTCGTGGGGGACCTACGGTTTTATACCGAGCCTTTCACCAACAGCGCCCGGACAAGTTTCGATTTTCGAATTGCTCTGGAACAAGGGAGTTATCATGGATTTGAAACTTCGTGGTCTCGTTGATTGGTAATCCATTTATTTCATTCAAGCTGTTGGCGAACCCAACAGCTTTGTTTTTAAGTGCTATTGCGGTCACTTTGATTTTTTAATATAATTCGCATATATGCAAAAACCTATTATCACGATACTTCTTCTCATTATATGTCTTGTCGTGGCGACAAAAGTGAAGAGCTTCATTAAGAACAACGCTCCAGTTGAGCCTGTTCCTATTGAGGTGGTTGAAGAAACTGAAAGTGTTGCTTGCACGATGGATGCCATGATGTGTCCTGATGGTTCATACGTCGGTCGAACTGGTTTGAAGTGTGAATTCGTTTGTCCAGAAGCTACCACAACCACATCAACAACTATCAAGGCAACTTTTGGACTCGATGAACCTTTTGATTTTAATGGAACAGTGTTGAGAGTCTGGGCAGTTACAGAAGATAGCCGCTGTCCTTCTGATGTGACTTGTATTCAAGCAGGGAAGGCAAAAGTCGCTCTCAATGTAGGTGTTTCCACCGCAGAAGTTGAAGTTGGGCAGACGATTGTACTAGAAAAACTTTCAATTACTCTTGATGAGGTTGCTCCATATCCCGTTTCGACACGAAAGACGACAGATGGTGAATACCGTTTTTCGTTTACTATTAAACCTCAATAAAAAAAGACGCCCGAACACTGTTCGGGCGAATTGTTGTAAATCAAAAAGATTTGGGGTTTTCAGACTGATTGGTTTGCGGGCACCAATACGTAGCCCATCCGCTTGAGGCGGAATTTGTAGGATTTGTTGCTTTCACCAGAACGCTGCTTCAACTCCGGGATAAGCTCGGCTGGGATTTCATCGCCGATTTCTGCGGTGCTCGGGATGACAGGATTTGAAATGCCTGTTTCTTGAGTTGAGTGCGTGGTAGTGCCGACAGGCATTTCCATGTTGTGTGACCAAAGGTTGGCGACATTTTCGTCGTCATCCTTCGGCATGTACCAGATTATTCCATTGAATTCAGGATAATCACGCTTTTTTGTCTCAAACTTATGTACACCACCATGCTCCTTGATGATGCCACCGGTTTCGAGGCTGCAGCGAATGAGTCTTCCTGTAAGATGGCACTCGGCGGTGAAAAATCCCCGCCCGACAGTTTTCGTATTTGTTACGATTGCCATCCGTAGCTCTTTTGGCGCAATAGTTCTGATCATACAGTTTTATTTGTTTTGCCGTTCGACAAACTCCTATCCAGGAGAAAGATAGCGGTTTGTATCCGCCAGCATTATGCCTAAATGAACCTACGAGGGTACACTAGTCTTTGTGATTTGAAGAACAACTTAGATAAAACGTTAACATGGAATATCTATAGTGTCAATTAACTTATATGCGATAGGGAAGGGTATGGTGTATAATTGCAACGTTTCAAGTCTAATCTAATTTTTAGACGCTTGACAATAACATTAAAAAATGATATTAATTTTGCATTAATGAGACTAAAGAATAATTAATTTATGAAGAATTTTTCATACAGAACTCTGATCGCAGCGCTTATTTTTGGACTCCTTGCCGGTAGTGCTCCTTTTTCGACAAACGCTGAGACTACAGTCGTAATACTTGATACGCCAGTTGAAGGAGAGACCTATTATACCGATGAACCGCTTACTATTTCTTGGCCAGAAAATAGTTTTGTTGGACCTATTAGCCTCTTTTTTAGAACTGAAGCCCAGGAGGGTCTCCCACCAAGTGCGGGAGGTATTTCAGCAGTTAATCTTCCAGAAAATACGGCGTCACACACTATTACAGTTTTTGGTATCAAATTTATCCCAGTTAATAAATACAAGATTGTTATTGCTTGCGGTGAAGAACTTTGTGGAGAGACTGGGTATTTTAATATTGAGAATCCCCCCGAACCTATTGCACCTGTTGAAGTAGTTGGAGAACTACCTACAAATGGTGACGATGATACACCAGGAACACCACCAAGTACGGGAGGGACAAATACTGGAGGTCAGACGAATGGAGATGACGATACTTCTGCTGCACCAGAAGAGAATAATGGAAACACAGTAAATGGTGACGATGATGTGCCAAAAAATGAAGAGCCTGTGGAGCCAGTCGTTGCGCAAAATTCGAGTTCTCGGTCAACAGGAGGTTCTACTGGAAGTTCAAAGAAGACCACTCCTTTATCCTCTCCTTCTATAGCTTTACCAACACTTACCAGTATCGAAAGCTGTACGTATATAAATGATTACCTCAATATCAAAAGCAACAACAATCCTATAGAAGTCACAAAACTTCAGACATTCCTTTTGAATACTGAGGGGATTGATGTTGAAATTAATGGAATTTTTGATCAGGTGACTTTTGATGCTGTAAGAGCTTTCCAAACAAAGTACTTGAACGATATCATGATTCCGTGGGGTCTTGAGACAGCTTCTGGGGTCGTCTCTTATACAACGAAAAAGAAGATTAATGAAATCTACTGCAAATCAACATTTGCTTTAACCCCAGCACAGCTCGCTGCTATCGAGAATTACAAGAGAAGCTTAATATCACCTGATGATGAATTTGTTCCACCAAGCTCAGTTGAGGTTGGATTTGCAGAACCCGAGAACGTTGAGGTTCCTGTCGAGGTTGAGCAGTTTGCAGAAGTTCCAGTAGTACCAGAGCCACAGCAGTCTCAGACAGCGAGTGCGCTCGATGCTTCAGAAGGATTCTTTGAAAGAATAGCGAATTTTTTTAAGAATATTTTCTAAGCCTATTTGATAA
>JAUPUH010000018.1 GCA_030917665.1 Patescibacteria group bacterium
AGTGCTTGGAAATTTGTAACCGTTTCAAGAAGTATGTTTTGTTCGGTTGCCTTAACGACAACAGCATCTGCGAGAGGGTGTTCAGAAAGCTTTTCTACACTAGCACTTGCTCGTAGTATATCTGTTTCTGTCCATGCAGTATCAAGAGAAATAATATCGGTTACTTCAGGTTTTCCTTTTGTGATCGTTCCTGTCTTATCAAGAACGACAGTATCTACATGGCTAAGTTTTTCGAGGGTTTCAGCATTGCGAATGAGGATTCCGTGTTCTGCTCCTTTTCCTACCCCGACAATAATAGCTGTAGGTGTGGCGAGTCCTAATGCACACGGACATGCGATAACAAGAACTCCTACAAAAGAAAGAATTCCATAAGAAAGTGCTGTTGAGAAACCGAGAGCTGATGTACCTACGGTAAGCCAAAGGAGTAGAGTGAGTACTGCTATGCCAAGTACGATTGGCACAAACACGCTAGAAATTTTGTCAGCCATTGCTTGTATGGGAGCTTTTGATCCTTGAGCATCCTCAACCATCTTTATGATTTGAGCGAGCACAGTGTCGGATCCAATTTTTGTAGCTTTGAATTTGAAATTTCCTTGCTTATTGATTGTTGCTCCAACAACAAAATCATCAGTTTTTTTATCAACAGGAATTGGTTCACCAGTAATCATTGACTCATCAATAGATGAATATCCTTCCACAATAATTCCGTCTACAGGAATCTTTGATCCTGGCTTTACGATAATAATATCTCCAATCTGCACTTCACTGACTGGTACTTCTACTTCAGTACCACTACGCCATAGTAATGCAGTTTTTGCTTGGAGTCCGAGAAGTTTTTCTATCGCTTCACCTGTACGAAGTTTTGATCGTGCTTCGAGGTATTTACCCAACATCACGAAACCAATTACTACGATAGTGACATCAAAGTAAGTGGTCTCAGGAAGTTTTAAAGCTACCCTCATTAAAGGAAATAACGTGATACAGATACTGTAAAGGTATGCAACAAGTGTTCCAATACCAATGAGAGTATCCATATTAGCAACACGATATTTAGCAAATTTTACTACTCCTTGTAAAAAGGGTTGTCCAATCCAAAACAATACAACACTAGCAAGTACCATAGAGATGGTGTTGAAAATGGACATCGGTAACGGAAGATTTGGAACTGAAGTAAATAATTTTGCTCCTATATCCCACATCATCAAAATAAAGACAAGAAGAGCAATCGGTAGTACAAACTGAGTTTTTGTCTTCATAATAAGAAGCTCTTTCATTTTTTCGTCTTTTGATTCGTTGATTCCAGTATGCATACTGTGGTCTTCCATAGGATGTGAACTCGTTTCATCAATAAATGTGTACCCTAATTTTTCAACCTCATTATTCATTTGATGGATAGAAACAACAGCATCATCAAAAGACACATTTGCTTTTTCCGTCGCAAAATTAACGCTAACAGCATCTACACCTCCAAGTTTAGAAACCTTGTTGGTGATAATAGTTGCACAACTTGCACAATGCATCCCTTTAATTTTTAGTGTTTTATTTGTCATATAGGGATTTTATATTAGATGTTATACCACTGTGTTCTCCAGTCTTTGAAGAGTTTAAGTGTTGTTGTAAGGAATGTATCAACTGCATCCGCATTATTTAAAATTTCAGTTCTACTAGACTTGGTCTTTATTTCTTTTGTCATGAGCAATCCAGCTTCATGGTGTGCGATAAGTGCATTAAGAAAGCGAAGATCAAATTTCTCATCATACGTTCCAAGATTAGAAACGATTGGGTCCTTTACTTGTTTTGTATCTCCATACCAGTCTTTTTTCCATGTGTATAGCTCATCAATTGCTTTTGGTTCATCGCGAAGAATCATTGCAGAGAGATCTTTCATCTCTTGTCGCTGTGTCTGTGTACCTGCTTGTGTAGCCAAGAGCATAGCTCCTCTGTGATGAGCAATCATTGCATTAATATAACGAAGGTCGAGTGTTCGATCTGGACGACCAAAATCCATAGTTGTTTTGTCGTACATACTCATTTTATAGTCAGCAGTACTGGCATACCCAGCAACCCACCCCAAAACACTTGTTACTACCATAAGAGAAATTGCTAATGTTGTTGAAATTTTAGACATAATTTTTTATATAAATTTAATAATAAAACACTAAAAATCTACTGCATGTTGTAGATTTTTAACAATTCTTTGATTGAGCCTTCCTTGTCGGTCTTTAACCTTTCAGCAAGGCAAGACTCTAAGTGACCCTTTAGTAATTCTTTTCGTGCGCTATGCAAAAGACCTACGACACTATCGATCTGCTGAATAATTTCAGGGCAGTATCGTCCATCATCGACCATCTCAGGAATCTTAGCAACACTTCCTATTGCCATATTAATAACTTTGCGAGCTTTTGTATTCGGCTCACCGTGCTTGTGAACATGATTGTGTGTTTGTTTGACCATATACCCTATAGTATAGGGTAAG
>JAUPUH010000019.1 GCA_030917665.1 Patescibacteria group bacterium
ACCTATGAATAAAATTTATACGCTCATTATACTGGTAGTTATCGTCGGTGCGATTTATTATATGAGACCCTCGTCACCGCCGGTTTCAACAAGCGATAATCTTTACTCGACTTCGACAGCCCAGACAGTACCAATCACAACAACTAATAATCAATCAACAAATCTTATGCACACAATAACACTCGAAACCAATAAAGGAACAATCGTCTTTGAGACATTCGATGCTGATGCACCAAAAGCAGTTAGTAATTTCATAACATTGGCAAATAAAAACTACTATGACGGAATCATTTTTCATAGAGTAATTCAAGGCTTCATGATTCAGGGTGGAGATCCAACAGGAACAGGCCGAGGCGGACCAGGATACACGTTTGCTGACGAACTTGATCCTTCAACAGAGTCATACAAGACAGGATATGTTCGTGGGACAGTAGCTATGGCAAATGCAGGTCCAAATACCAATGGTAGCCAGTTCTTTATTATGCATAAGGATAATCCACTCCCAAACTCATATACGATATTTGGTCGTGTGATATCTGGAATGGAGGTTGTCGATGCAATTGCTGATTCAACAGTCGATGGCAGTGACCGTCCTCTCGAGAAGATTGTGATAAACAAGGCAGTGGTGAGCGAGAAGAAGTAGGTATATAATAGGCTCATTATGTTGAATAATACTTTTGAATTGGTTTTGATACTATTTTCTCTAATAGTAGGAATGCTTTCAGCCCTTTATTTTTACCAATCAACTGATATTTTTACGACCATCCTTCAGAAGCCACTCAAATATATCTCAACAGGAGTTATCATGATTATGCTTGGTATTTTCTTGGCTGTTTTCATATCTTTCGAGCAGAGCATAGGTAACGCGGTGTATGTTTATACCATTCCGCTCAATGCGCTTTTCTTTCTTCTTTATATTATCGGTTCAATATTCATCTTCATGGGCGCTCGTCAGTTTTCTCATAAGCCGCTGTCACAGTAAGTTATGGCAAAGGATCCCTATAGTGCAGTTTGGGTTTCCCACTCATCAATGGGTGATTTTTTGAAATGTCCTCGAGCATATTATCTTCATAATATGTATAAGGATCCGAAGACAAAGCGAAAGATAAATATAGTTAATCCCGCTCTTGCTCTCGGTGTCGCAGTGCACGAAGTGGTTGAGGGTCTTGGAGACTATAAAACTGAGGATCGCTTCACAAAACCTCTTGCGGAGCGGTTTGAAAAAGCTTGGAAGAAGGTAAGTGGAAAATGGGGAGGGTTCAAGTCAGCTGACGAGGAGGCTGATTATAAAGCACGAGCTTGTGCTATGCTCGACCGGGTCGAGAAGAATCCCGGACCACTTACGCAGAAGACTGTTAAGATAAAAGAAGCCGAGGGAGGCATGCCGCCTAACTTCTATCTTTCGGAAGAGGAGAATATTATCTTGTGTGGAAAGATAGACTGGCTCGTATGGAAACCAGAAGATGACAGTGTGCATATACTCGATTTCAAGACAGGAAAGCATGAGGAAAATAAAGAATCTCTCCAACTACCTATATACCAACTACTTTTAAAGAATCTTCAGAAGAGAAAAGTGACTGGTGCGAGTTATTGGTACCTTGATAAAGACGACTCTCCAATCGAGGTTGAGTTACCTACGGTCGAAGAATCCTTTGAAAAAGTCTTTGCAGTCGCTCATAGAATAAAGGAAATGCGCACACAGGCTGCACAGGAAGGTGTTGAAGTATTCCAGTGCCCAGAGGGAGAGCAGGGTTGCTTCTCATGCCGCCCGTTTGAAAAGATTTTACGAGGAGAGGCTGAATATATCGGTACAGGGGAGATGAGGCAGGATTTGTACATGGTGTAGTTTTGCTTGTGGTATAATTTTCGCATATAAGCTATCATTAAGGTATAAATGGAAAATAAATCACAACACTACTTCTTTCTCGTATTACTTATCGGCGTGAGTGTGCTTACGATTTTTATATTTTACCCTTATCTTACGTCGCTGCTTGTCGCCCTTGTGTTTTCGGTCATGTTCCGTCCCTTGCATCGATGGGTATCGAGAATCTTTTCAAAACGCAATCAGGAAAGCACGCTTTCCACATTCATAACCCTCGCAATCGTCGCGATCCTTGTCATCACACCGCTTATCTTTCTCGCAAAACAGATTTATGTAGAAAGCGAGAATCTCTACTTTAGTTTGACCGAAGAGGGGCAGAGATCCCAGGTAATCCAGTCGCTCAATGCACTTTCAGAAGCCCTTTCAAATAGGCTTTTCAATGTTTTTCCTGCATATGATTTCAATTCGCTTAACATAACCACTTACATACAAAACTTCCTTGAATGGTCTTTTGCCAATCTCGATACTATTTTCTCAAGCGTCTCGAAATTTGCCTTGCAGATTTTTATCATGCTTTTCGCTTTGTTCTATCTTTTGCGTGATGGAGGCAAACTCAAACAGGGAATCGTGCTTATAAGCCCTCTCAACGATCATTACGACGAGAAAATATTCTCAAAATTGAAGCAGGCTATCCGATCTGTCGTCGTTGGTTCGCTTGTGGTTAGTGTTATACAGGGTATTTTGACAGGTCTTGGCTTCTATATATTCGGGGTTCCAAACCCAGCACTTTGGGGAAGCTTCGCAGTCGTGTCAGCTCTTATTCCTGGAATTGGAACATCGCTTGTACTCCTCCCGGGAGTCCTCTATCTTTTCTTTGTGAGCACCAATCTCCATGCACTCGGACTTCTCATTTGGGGTATAGTTGCAGTGGGACTTATCGACAACTATCTCGGCCCGTCACTTGTAAATCGCGGAGTCCATATTCATCCATTCCTCATCCTTTTGTCAGTTATGGGAGGTTTGGTTTTCTTTGGTCCGATCGGATTCATCGCTGGTCCTCTTATCGTAGCGCTCCTCTTCGCTCTCCTAGAAATTTACAAGACGACCAGATAGTGGTATAGTGTGTCACTAATACGTTTATAACACTATGGCATTCATTGATGATTTAACCTTTCATATTAAAGCCGGCAACGGAGGAGCTGGAGTCGTACGTTGGCGTCATGAACGTTCCAAGGAGTTTTCTGGTGCCGCAGGGGGTAATGGAGGAGATGGCGGAAACGTCTACGTTCGCGCTATTCGTGACCTTGGTATACTTGAGCGTTATCGAAACACAAAAGAATTTGAGGCTGGAAAAGGGGAAGATGGCATGCGAAATAGCATGCATGGTGGAAATGGAGCAGACCTGACTATTGATCTTCCGATTGGTTCCATCATCACTGATGGTCGAACGAAGCGCCAGTATAACCTCATAAGTGATGGAGAGACCATCCAGATTCTTAAGGGTGGACGAGGTGGACTTGGTAATGAGCATTTCAAGGCTTCTACAAACGTTACGCCGATGCAGTCGACCCCAGGTAAGCCAGGTGAAGAGGCAGATTTTCATATTGAACTTGAACTTGTTGCTGATGCCGGTCTTATAGGTCTTCCAAATGCCGGTAAGTCGAGCCTTCTTAATGCTCTCACAAACGCTCGTGCACAGGTTGGCGCGTACGCCTTTACAACGCTTGAACCAAACCTCGGAGCTCTCCATGGCGGATTTATTCTTGCCGACATTCCAGGACTTATTGAGGGTGCCTCTGAAGGGAAGGGTCTCGGTCATAAATTTTTGAAACATATTAAAAGGACGAAGCGATTGCTCCATCTTATTTCACTTGAGAATACAGCAATTATCGATACTTATAAGACTGTTCGTGATGAGCTTAAGAAATTCGGGGAGGGGCTTGATGAGAAAGAAGAGACTATTATTTTGACTAAAACTGATGCAACAGATGAGAAGGCTGTTGCTTCTGCAATCAAGAAGCTTGAGAAATACAACAAGGATATTTTGACGGTGACTATTCTCGACGATGAAGCAGTGAAAGTTCTCTCCGATGAAATTGTGAAGAGATTGAGGAAATAGAACTGCTTCTTGCGGACACGGGTCTTATCTGATAGCGTACCTACAGCTATGCAAACAAATCCTTTTAGCAAGGAAGCGCTCATTGAGCGTTATCCTGCTTGGACCAGACAGATTCAACAAGGTGATTTCAGAATTCGCCTTGATTCTAAAAAATGTGTTGTCGAATGGGCTAATACCTCGATTTTTGCACCATCGTTTGAAGAGTTCACGATGGTGGTGCACAACGAATTTACCAACGTTGAAATCAGGGGTATGAAGATTCGAGCCACAATTAATTCGCTCACAGCTACGACATCAATCAACAGGACTTCTTAATACGAGGGGTCCTCCCTTTTTTTTATTTAAAATCCTTTATTATTTAGCTGTTTATGATAGTATAACTCCTATGAAGAAGGACTATATAGCGACTATCGGACTTGAGATCCATGCCGAGCTCAAGACCGCCTCAAAGATGTTCTGCACTTGCAAGAATGACCCTGATGAGGAGAAGCCAAATGCCAATATTTGCCCAATCTGCATGGGACACCCAGGCACTTTACCTGTTTTGAATAAAGAAGCCATCAAGCATGTGCTTAAGATCGGCCATGCGGTCAATGGAACGATTGCTGATTTTACAGAATGGGATCGAAAGAACTATTTCTACCCCGATATTCCAAAAGGTTATCAGATCAGCCAATACAAATACCCTCTTGTTTCAGGAGGTAATCTTGCTGGTGTTGATCTTACTCGTATCCATCTTGAGGAAGACACAGCTCAGTCTACTCATGACATTCACGAAAAGTCCCTTGTGAATTTTAACCGTTCAGGTGTTCCACTTATGGAACTCGTCACAGAGCCAGTCATTCATGATGCAGAGACTGCAGTTAAGTTTGCAAAGGAACTACAGTTACTCCTACGCTACATCGGGGCAGGGAAGGCAAATCTCGAGAAAGGAGAAATGCGAGTGGAAGCGAACATCTCTGTCGCTTCACCAGAAGATACTACTGCAAAGAAGTTTGGAACGAAGACTGAAGTAAAGAATCTCAATTCATTCAAGGCAGTGGAGAAGGCGATCGCTTTTGAAATCACTCGACAAATAGATGCTTATGAGAAAGGGGAGAAGGTTGTGCAGGAGACACGAGGTTGGGATGAAAATTCAGGAACTACGTACTCACAGCGATTGAAGGAAAGTTCGCATGACTATAGATATTTTCCAGAGCCTGATATTCCAAAATTAAAAATAAGTGAGGTCGAGGAGTTCAACAAGGAACACCTCACTAAGGAGACTCCAGAACTTCCTTGGATCAAGAGAGAAAGGTTTACGAAAGATTATGGAATGACGGAGAAAGAGGTGGCAGTATTCGTTGAACAGCCGGAGACAGGGAAGTACTTTGAGGAGGTGGTCGGAGGCGATGCGAAGAATGCAAAGATCGCGAAGCTCGCTACAAACTACATCCTCACAGACTATCTCGGACTTCTCAAGAAAGAAGGTAAAGGAATCGAGATGATAGCAGTAAAGAATTTTTCAAAACTGATGAAGATGATCGAAGAAGGGAAGCTGTCATCACGAGGAGCGAAAGATACGCTCGCACTGATGACAAAAGAAGATGGAGATCCAGAAATAATTGCTGACAAGAATGGATTGATCCAGAAGAGCGATGAAGGAGAGATAAAGAAAATAGTTGAAGAAATAATTTCAAAGAATGCGTCGGTTGTTGAGGATTACAAAAATGGAAAAGAGGTTGCGCTTCAGTTTCTAGTAGGGCAGGGAATGAAGGCAACGAAGGGTTCAGCAAATCCAGAACTTCTCAAAAAAATAATCTGAGTAGGTTTAAAATAAGATAGCAATCAAGTCCTCCGGAAAGATGTCTTTTTTGATCTTGTTTCATGATGTGTAAATTTTCTGTTAAATGTTTCACCATGAGCTTTTTTACCTCACTTTTTGAGGGCTTACGGCGACTCATTCCGATACCCATTTGTGATATGAGATTCTCGATATCCTCGACCTTGTAGACTCTATAGTTGCTGATCGGGTGTCGACCAGCTTCGAACTTTCCGCTGTTGTCCCAATTACGGAGAGTGAGGGCAGATACGCCAAGAATCTTTGCTGCTTGCTTGATTGTTATGTACTTATTTTCCATTTTAAAAGTATATTAATGCTATTACTACAAACTACTAAACCTTACTAATCATTATAACAAATATAGTAATGTTGTGTAATCATTTATCCACATTATCAATGCACTAAATTTTTAAGCTTAATCATTTATTTTGATCAATTTTTCTAGTAATTTGTTTGTATTATTGTATACCTTATATATAGCAATGATTGACCAGCTGATTTTTTACTCTCATTCCCTATAACTCAATTTTGAGCCTTGCACGAAAAAAATATTTTAAAAATTAAACTTAATTTGAAATTATTTTTGATCAGAAAAACTTAACACTTATCCCCATATTTTTTACGAAAATTTTAGCCGAGATGGGTTATAATTATTGTTATAAGATTATGAAAGAAGCTCTTATTTTAGAACATAAAACATTCATCTCGGCAAAACGAGCCGCTGAGGTTTCTGGCTATGCGAGTGATTACGTCGGGCAGCTCTGCCGGGCGGGGAAATTGGAGTGCAAAATGGTGGGCAGATCATGGTTCGTGACAGAGGAGTCTTTGAGGAAGCATCAGCTCTCTGTTCTCGAAGATACTCAGGATGAGGTCGCGAGTCTTCCAGTGGTTGTTCCTAAAAAAGAGGAAACTCTTGTTCTTGAAGTTCCAGTTATCCCAACTCCAGTTATCGAGGTTGCACCTGTTCAAGAGCCAGCACCTGTTTTTAATTTGGTTCCTGAGCCAGTACGCGTATCATTTGTGCCTCATTCATTTGCTCTCCCATACACCATTTCTCAGGCATATCTTTTTGCCCCTACATACAGGAAGAGTTTTCCTTCTTCATCTGATTCTTCTTTTCCTTTTATCAAGCTGACATTTGCAGCTGGTGTTTTTGCAATCGCTTTTTTCTTTATGTTCCAGACTATGCTGTTTCCGACACAGTCATCAAACAAGGTTTCTTCAAGTGCAGCGGCTTCAGTGGTTTCAGCCGCTCAAGAAATTACAAGCAAGATACTTTCATTCTTTACAGCAATTCCAGAACTTGCTAGGACAGTATTTACGAAGCGTAGCAATGTTGTCGTAAAGACAGAGCCGTCTCCACCCGAGTTCAATGGTCTTGCAGTAGTGCCCTCATCAGATTCGGTTGACCAAGATGAAGTTATCAAACAAAAGATTCGGGATTCGTTTTCAGATGAGATTCAGATAAGGCCAGATGAGAGTGGTACGTCAGGAGTGATAACACCAGTGTTCAGGAAAGCGAAAGGAGATGACTTCATTTATGTGTTGGTTCCGGTTCAAGGTCAGTGATCGTGCTTATGTGCTCCCCCTATAAAATAAATTGTTAAGGTGATTTTATGGAGGAACACATAAGCGCGATGCTTATGAAAAAGGTCGAATTATTAAAATTACAAATTATAAAATAACATGAAAGAATTTACTAAAACACTCAAGACAAGCACGATATCACTGCTCATGCTGGCACTGATGTTCCTCGTGGTAGAGCCCGCAATAGGCAATGCCATCGAAGATCAGTTCACAATTACGCAGTCGGTTACTGCTGAGATCTCATTTCTCACACCATCAACGGATATCGTGATGAGCCCGACGCTTGCCGGACTTTCCGGAGGCACATCAAATGGTTCAACATATGTTCGTGTACTTACTAACAACGCACTTGGATATAACATGACTCTCACTGCAAGCTCTTCACAGGGCATGATAGGAAATACGCAGGGAGGAAATATCCCCGCACTTGTTCCTGCAGTCGCAAACGTTCCTGATTATGCTTTTAGCACGATGGCAGCAAACCTTGCAGGTTTTGCTTACACTGTCGAAGCTTCTACAACTGGAGAAGTAACACAGTTGTTTAGAGATAATGGATCAAACGTTTGCAATAGCGGATCAACTGAAGGGGTCAATACATGTTGGCTCAACGCAAGCACATCAGCAGTCACGATTATCAATC
>JAUPUH010000020.1 GCA_030917665.1 Patescibacteria group bacterium
CTCTCATCAATAGTTCCAGAAATTTCTCCACCCATGATGTGGGCAAGGGGAATGTTCATGTATGCTGCAGCTGCTGCTGCTGCCAGAACTTCAAATCTATCACCGACAGCGATTACGACATCGGGCTTGAGGTTGTCGTATGCAGTCGCCAGCTCGCTCATGCCGATTCCTGTAGTTTTTGCCATTGTCAAAGGGGTAGCTCCTTCTATAAGCATATGAACACGAGCGTCTATGGTGAAGCCATCAGCTTCAATAAGCTTCACAACCTCTCCATAGTGATCAAGCAGGGCAGAAGCACCGACGATTGTTTGTAGGATAAGGGATGGATGATTCTTCACAGCTTTCATCACTGCTTTTCCGGTTCCGTAATTTGCTCGTGAACCGATGAATATTGCTATTTTTCTTTTATTATTTTTTTGCATCTTTCCAGGTTATTAAATAGTCTTTTGGTAAATCTCGTGCGGCCTTTTTCCCCACAATATCATATATATGTTTCGGGGCAATGCCGGTCCCAGGTTTCTTTATTCCCAGATTCTTTTCGCTCAATGTTTGACCTTTTTTTATCTCTGCTGTGGTCACGACGCTTTTTTGAAACACCCTTCTCATTTCACCAAACTCATCTGCAGTCTTCTTGTCTCGAGGGTTGTACATGATTTTATCAATAACCCTTATTCCCTCGACAAGTTCTTTGAATTCACTTGGCAAAAGCGAGTGTTTAGCATCTGATCCGTACATATCTCTACTAAGTGTGATGTGCTTTTCTACAACGACAGCGCCAAGTGCAACTGATCCGAAGGCAGCATAGTTATGCATGCTATGATCAGAAAGTCCAACAGGAATCTTGTACCGTTTTCGCATTTCCTCGATAAGGTTCAGTCCAACTCTTTCTGGAATGACTGGATACTCACTTGTGCATTGAAGAAGGACGAATGGATTTTTCTTTTTTGTGAAAATTTCAACTGCTTCGTCGAGTTCCTTCCAATGTGACATACCGGAGGACATGATTGTTGGTGTGCGAGTTTTCGCCATGTGCTTCAAATAGGGGATATTGGTGATTTCTCCAGAAGGGATTTTGTGAAGTTTGACTCCGAGCTTCTCAAGCATGTCCGTAGCCTCTATAGAAAAGCTTGATGATAGGAAGACGAGGCCACGCGACTCGGCTTTTTTCTTAAGTTCTTTCCATTGGTCGAAAGTGAATGCGGTTCTTTTGAAATATTGAAATCGTGGCTCAGCATTGAAAAAAGAAGGCGAAGGAGCATTCGGTAGAGTTTCTGCTTCAGCGATGTGTGTTTGGAATTTCACAACATCAGCACCACTATCAGCGACAGCATCAATAAGTTTCTTGGCAAGCTCGAGGTCGCCATTATGTGTTGATCCGACTTCTGCAATAACAAGACAGCGGTCAGGTTTCTTGAACCACGTGTCGATGTTTAGTTTTTTATTCTTTGGTTTCATAAATCGCTGATCTGTATTTCTGAGCAAGTTCTTCTACGCTTGGGACCGAGAGGGTGATATCTTCTTTCAACTGCTCAAGTCTCTCTACCATCTTTACATTTGGGCTGTCAGCGAAGAAATCATGGAAGTGCCTACTTACTTGAGGCGAAAGTTGGAGGAAGGGGAAAATTGAATACGAAGGATAGCCGAAGCAACTTCCGATTTTTGATGCAGTTGATTTTATGGAAATGATTTTGTAGTAATGCGTCTGCAACATGATCTCCTCAAGTGTTTGCTCTTTTTCAATAACTTCAAACCCACTCAAGTCGAGTGTTGAGACATCAGTATATTCTTTTCTTGGCTTAAAGTAGATTTTGCAGTCTGAAAATTCCTTTCTCATGTAATCTAAAAATTCAAGATATTTTTTGTGGGAAATAGAATCAATCGAAGGCTTAGTACCTTTGTAATTCCAGTCTGGACCAATAGGAGCGCGCTCGCCGACGATGAGTATCTTTTTTCGTGTATCTGATGAACCTTCTGTTGAAGGGAACAGCGATGGAGAAAAAGGATTTGGTATACCAGAGCCTGATGAGGAATTCTGTATAAAAAGGGTTTTGGAATAAGGTGATTTTGTGAATCGTGAACCCATAACGTTTTTGTACTCATTGTGCCATCGATATTTCATCGCAGAATAACCAAAAATACGATTGAAAATATTGGCGACAAGAGAGGTCATCATTCTTAATCTTCGGTAACCCGACTCCATTCTTTCATTGTCGATGGCGAGTACGATTGCAGGCACAGGAGAAAGATGTCTCATGATTATATTTGCAAAGTATTCTCTGAATGAGCTTATGACGATGAGATCAAAATTGTGCTTCTTGAGGCTTTGAATTTTCTTTCTAAACACAATAGAGTCTTTGAACTGCTTATAGAATATATAGTAGAGTGTTCGCACCATTTCCTTTGGTGTGCGGTCCTTTGCTTGAAAAAGGGGATTGTAAGGGAAATCACAAACAATTATTTCTTCGTAGAGTTTTTTGAAATCTTCAGGGATCTTCGACGCTACCTTCGGTTTTACTAGAAGATGCATGCTGAATTTTTGGTCAGGTGTAAGTGATAGAAGTTTCAAGGCTGACGTCAGGAGAAAAAACTCGTAAATGTGGTTCGCCACAACGAGAGTTTTTACATTTTTTAGGTTTTTAATATCTTCGAGTTTTTTCATAGAATCTTAAAAACTTTATTTGAATGACCACTCCTGTTCAATGAGTAATGAACCATCGTGAGCATCAGGATTGTGACCATTTTTGAAATAATCACCATCAATAACTGAAAAAGTCATCATCTCACGCGCCCAGTAGATAGGATTTTTCTTGATTGAAATGTAAGCAACTACGGTATAGAGGCCAATATTAAGATTCACCGATGGAAGATTACAGATGATTTTTCCTTCTGAAGCTTTTGGTGAAAATGGTGAATTTACATACATATTGTTAAGTGTCGCCACCCTTCGACCCTCAAGAGACTCGATAACAAGATTTACTTCGACGGGCTCGCTTTCGGAATGTGTCATAGAGTAGTCTATTTCGATACTCGCAGGCTGTCCGGTGAGTACGACATTAGAGTCTGATTCCGTTTTACCCTTAATAGCAATGCTTTCTATATTGAATCCATTATCGTTCTTTACCTTATTAACAAGTTTTACATTCTCACGATTCTGAGCTTCATCCATGTATTTTTCGATAACCTCTGACGTCTCTCCAAACATATTTACCTGACCATTTTTCATGAGAATGGTTTTCTTGCAGAGTTGACGGATAGCGCTCATGTTGTGGCTGACAAAGAGAATGGTACGACCTTCTTCTTTTGTAATCTCATCCATTTTGCCGAGGCACTTTTTCTGAAACTCAGCATCACCAACAGCAAGAACCTCATCAACAATGAGGATATCAGGCTCCATGTGGGCGGCTACAGAGAAGGCGAGGCGCACGTACATTCCGCTTGAATAGTACTTAACTGGAGTATCGAGAAATTTCTCAACACCAGAAAACTCCACGATTTGATCAAACTTTCGAGCAACTTCTTTGTATGTCATACCAAGAATTGCACCATTGAGCATGATATTCTCTCGTCCTGAAAGTTCTGGATGAAAACCTGTACCGACTTCGAGAAGACTACCGACACGTCCATTGATTCTGATTTCACCTGTGGTTGGTGGAGTTATCTGAGAAAGGATTTTGAGCAAGGTTGATTTTCCCGCACCATTGCTACCGATGATTCCAACGACCTCACCCTTTTGAACATTGAAATTTACATCCTTGAGTGCCCAGAAATCTTCCCGAGTCTTTTTGTTGCTTGATGTACCTATCGCTTTGTTTTTTAAGAATCTAAAAGGGCTTTTGAAGGCTCCAGCTATAACGTCACGCAAGGCAATATATCCGCCTTTCTGGTGGCTGATGTTGTATCTCTTTCCAAGATTTTTGACTTCGATCATTGTTTTTTCCATGGTCTTATATTATGTCTGCGAAGTACCTCTCGACCTTTTTGAAGACGTAGATTCCAACGATGAGTAGTATAAAGCAGGCACCAAATGAAATACCGATAAGCTCCCAGTTGATAGCTGTTGTTCCAAGAAGCGCTGCTCGTCCGCTCTGGATTGCTCCCGTCATTGGATTGAGTGCGAGTATCCACGAGTAGGATCCAGCAATGCTTGCTGGATAGATGACTGGTGTGACGAAGAGAAGCATTTGGATGAAGAATGGCAGGGCATAACGAACATCTCGGTATTTTACGTTGATTGCCGCAAGTACGAGTCCAAGTCCGACTGATGCCATAAATGAAATTGCGATAACGAGAGGGATGACGATGATACTTGCAGCTCCAGGAACATATCCATAGTAAGCCATCATAAATCCGAGGATGACAGCTGATATGAGGAAATCAACAAGCTTCGTCAGTACAGATGAAAGAGGCAGTATAAGGCGAGGGAAATAAACTTTGGTAATGATTGATTGGTTTGCGACGAGACAACTGCTCGTATCGCTTAATGCGCTTGAAAAGAATTGCCAGAAGAGAAGTCCGGTGTATACGAAAATAGGATAGGGAACATTGTCAGAAGGGATGTTGGCGAGTTTGTCGAAGAAGATTGTGAAGACAAACATCGTAATAAGCGGCTGGAAAATTGCCCACGCGACGCCGAC
>JAUPUH010000003.1 GCA_030917665.1 Patescibacteria group bacterium
ATTGGTCGTGATAACAGGTGGATGCGGAGCAAACGCGTGCAAGTTCCCCACTGAAAGGATCAGTGCAAGTACTGCGAAGATGAGCATTTTCATGCTTGCACCCTCCTTTCACGCATTATGGATCCAGAAACGAATCCCCATGCGAAAACTGAAGTTACAAGAAGAAACGATGCAAGTACAGGACGGTTAGTAAACATCCACTCGGCAAGCGAGTAGCCGGAGAAGTCACATATGACAGCTTGGAAGCCGTCATCGAAAGGGTTGGTGGGGGTCTTGTAGCTTTCCAGCCTGACCATTGAACCAACTCCGAGAATCATCACGATGTAACCGATCACAAAGAACGACAGGACAAGATACTTTTTCATAGAGTAAGTTCCGTTGAAGCTAGGTACGACCGAGCTTCTGCTGTGCATAACTTACAACATTAATGCAATAATGTCAAATACATGCAAGCAAGCAAGCAAAAACCCGCCGTGAAGCGGGCTTCTACTTGTGACACCTAGCGATTACGCTCGTGCTACGTTCTTTGCAGAAGGTCCCTTTGGTCCATCAACTACTTCAAAAGAGACGACATCGCCTGCTTTGAGCTCATTGAATGAAACGCCAGAAAGGTCATTAGAATGAAAGAAAAGGTCCTTTGTCTCGCCTTCGCGAGCAATGAATCCAAATCCCTTCTCAGTGACTGTCTTGATTGTTCCTGTCATGTGATTGAATTAAATTTAAAAGAAGCGCGACTATTTTCCTTGTACATATAAGAGTACTACACAAAAGAATAAGTAGCAATAGTAGGAAAATAAAAACCGCCGGGCTTGCGCGCCGGCGGAGTTTTGAATTGTAGGGTTACTTTGAGCACGGGAACTGTATTGTGCGTCGCTCTGAGGTCAAACGAACGAACTCACCGATCTGAGCAAGGAGTTTTTGCTCATCGGGTTTCAGCTTCAACTCTAAACTACGCGATGCAATGAGGCCGAAAAGCCAGCCAGTCATTTGTGCACTCTCCATGCCGAGCTCCAGCTTGAGCGATGAGAGTCGCTCCTCGATCGTTTTCAAACGAGGATTACCTGTCGGCATAGGGTTTGATGGCACAAGCCCTCGTGGTGGTCTCAATTCAAGAAACTCAGGCTCCATACTTCTGATTATCTTGTGAACCCGAGCTTTCGCATCTCTCAAATCACCGAAAGAACATTGGAGACGTCTCCTTTCTGTCTCTAGGTGGCTCATGAATTTCTCATATCTCGCCCTTAAAGACAGTAGCTCCCTTCTGCGATCCAACATTGCTTGCACAGCTTTTTTGTCCTCGATGCTCCAGCGTTTAGTAATGTAAGGATGTTCGGCAATAAAGTCGGACACCACTGCATTGAATTCCGCAAGAACTTCGGGATCTGTCGGCTCTGGAGGTCTCTGCGACCGCAGCCATTTTCGAAGGAAGGAAATCTCATGCTTGCGATAGCCAATCGATCTCCGTGCCCTGATTCTCCAATCGTGAAGAGCGTCTTGGGTTCCAAGATCACGCACGTTCTTTGTTAGAAGGTCAGCTTCCGTAAGCACAATGCTTTGTTCAAGTTCATCAATCCGTCGTTCACCTTCCCGGGAGTCAAGGGGTGGGTTGTTTCTGGAGTACCTCTGTTCGGGAAAATGCTTCATGGGTGGGGTAAGCGTTGAAGTCATAGTTTCTATTCCGTTTTCAAATTCCGAAATACGTCGGTTCGTAGATAAACGCACATACGGTCATCCGCGACAAAATATATTACACTTTATATGACTTGTCAAATTTATTGACAAATGACTTTGAATCGCTGACTATTAGTATGTAATCGTTCTGTCTGGAAAACCACAACCAAGGCATCATCATGTATGCAGGACCTCAAATAAGTCGAGGGGTGGCTAAGGGACTAGGCCTTCCTTTCTCACCCAAGAGGAGAAAGAAAAAGAAAAAAGCCTGGAAACCGTCTTACCGTTACTCCTCATGGTAAAAATGTCCTACAACCACACGTCGGCAACGACGTGTGTGTTTTTTTACAAAGAAAAGCCCTGCCGACAGAATGTCTGCGACAGGGTTGAAAATGGTTCCGATTTATATTTTGTACGCAATGAGCGCAAAGACATGCAGGTGTTTCGGTGCACCTCGAACCGTCGTGGATTTAAACTCTTGCTCCACAAACTCCAGAGGTTTCAGTCCCTCGGATAACGCAACAACCTGATCACTTGTGTGGAATGTCATGCCCGATCCCTTCTTATTCCAGCTGTCCCTTTCGCCAAAGAAATGACAGCAAAGGACACCATCTGGTTGCATCGAGTTTTTAACTCCCTCAAATACTGCATCGAAGGTACTTGCTGGATTGAATGGTAAGGACATAAGCGCCGACACGAATGCGAACTGGCGATATGGGAAGTTGTATTGATCAAATGGCGATATCACAGTATGAATCCTGCTGTCATTGACCCGTGCTGCTTCATCGATCACCATTGGTTCTTTATCAACAACCGTGACATCAAATCCTTGCTTAGCAAGCATCCGAGCATTGCGAAGTGCACCTCCACCAAGATCTAGTGCACGACCTCGTAAGCGAATATATGGAAGCGCTCTGAGAAGGAGCGGTGATGGGGCTTTATCCCTTGTCCGATCAAAGTAGTCTTTCCAGTCATTTGGTTTTTTCATAGAGCTGGTATTTTATTATCATGAAAAAACAAAAATGTCAATTAGTACAAGTCGATCCTTGCTTTAATTAAGTTTTCTTTATTCTTCTTAAATAGACAATCTCGCCGATAATCACAAATTTTGTAAACAAAACAGCAAGAGGATAAATAAGCGTAATTAGAGAATAACTTCTCATAGAAACTGTAGACAATATGTGTTTTACAGCATCTACGTACATAGACCCTAACGACTCACTCATTGGCGCGTGCCATGTCTTGCGCATTGTTGGAATAAAAGCGATGAGATCGATAAATGTAGCTAGGAGTACTGACCATAATACACTTTTAACAAGCAGCCACGGAAGTATTGAAACTATAGCAAGCGCCAAGCAGACTTTATCGAAATTAGTAATATCTCTCGATCCATACTTACTATTTAACGAAAGCAGAAAGGTTCCAATAGTCACGACAGCAGCGACTCCTGTTGCCCATGAGCCTGACCCTCCACCCGAAACCCATTGCCCTAAAAATGCTATTGTCGTTACTATTGACCATATAAGCCAAGTGTATGTATGCGGCTTTGTATTTCCTCTGAAAATGTCACGGATATATAGATATGAACTGAAAAGAGCCAGAAGTGCTGCGATCGTACCTAGGATTATTTTGATTTCCATTTCTATTTAGTTAACTTTTAAACCAAAAATCATTTTAAGTTTTTCTAAAACTATTGGTATTTCCTTATAGCCTGCTTTTGCATTCAAATGTTGTCCGTTGTGAATTGTAACTAATTCTAAATCAAAACGCTTAGCGAGCTCCTCAGCTTGCCAATATGGCACATGAGGATCATTATCAGAATTTATTGCAACAATTTTCCCAGCATTATTTTTAATTTTATCCTCATCTAATGGTACATCAAAAAAACTATTAAGTTCAGTAAAATGAATCGGTGTTGAGAAACCCGCCACGAGTACTACTCCCCCAATCTTTATTCCATCCTTAAGACTATTAAGGTATTGCAATATTGTTATACAGCCTAGACTATGCCCAACAAAATAGGTGTTTTCATCTGGATTTACTACTTGTGATTGAATGTGTTGTAACCATTCAAGATATTGAGGTGCATCAGTATTAGGCATTGCAAGCACATTCACATCCACACCATCTTTTTCTAATTCGGACTTCAGCCATGGGAACCAATTCTTATCAGGATGTCCAGTGTATCCATGTATAATATAAACTTTTTTCATTCTGTGACCCTACAGGGAATCGAACCCTGCTTTGAGCCTTGAGAAGGCTCCGTCCTAGCCGATAGACGATAGGGCCATGAAGCGATTGCTCGCTTATTTCTTATTTAACCATTCTTCCTCCTGCCTGACAAGCAATTCCCCTGCTTTCGAGGGATCCTCAAGCAAAGCAGCTGAAATCCTCTCCATGCGGATCGACTGCGAGCCTTTTATAAAAACGATATCACCTGTTCCAACGACTCCTTTCAAATATTCGGCAGCCTCGTCAGATGAATCAAAGGAAACCGCCTTCTCGCTCATCCGCTTTGCACGAGGTCCAACCGTTACAAGAACATCACAGGACTGCATTGCTTGAATGCCGGCCTTTCGGTGCTCATCAGGAGAAAAACTTCCAAGCTCCATCATGTCTCCAAGCACTGCAATTCTCTTTCCAGAAACTTGGAGCGATGCGAGCGTAGTGAGACCTTCCTGAAGTGCAATCGGGGAAGAATTGTAGGTATCGTCGACAATAACACTGCCATTTATACCCTGTAGGATATTCATTCTTCCTCGAGGCGCTACATGGTGCTCAAATGAATCAACAATTTTACCGACTGACATGTTTCGAGCAAGTCCGACTGCTGCACCCGCGATCAAGGGATAAATCTGTTGGTTACCAAGAATTCCTTTCAATTTGA
>JAUPUH010000021.1 GCA_030917665.1 Patescibacteria group bacterium
GCCGACAATGCCGAAGGTATATGGAGCGCAGTTTGTCCTCTCAGCACTCACATCATTTGCAGTCGCATTCATCATTGTCATGAGTATGCGAAATGGCGTTACTATGGGAATCGCTTTTGGATTCATAGCGATAAATTGGCTCTGCTTTATTGTGCCGACGATAGGTTCAAACATACTCTGGGGTAACTGTGATCGAGCTATCGCATGGAAGAAATTCTTCTCTGAGATAGCCTGCAATCTCGTGACGCTTATGCTTGTCGGTTTGCTTGCAAGTCTATTTGCTTAAATTTTAGTTCAATCAGATGCAAAAAATACATTTTTCAATTCAAATAAATGCGCCAAAAGAGAAAGTTTGGGACACCATGCTTGGGGAAGCTACTTATCGTGAATGGACAGTGCCTTTCCATGTAGGCTCATATTACAAAGGTGACTGGAGTGAAGGATCAAAGATGATATTTCTTGGTCCAGATGAAACTAACAAAAAAGATGGTGGAATGGTAAGCCGTATAAAAACAAACCGAAAATACGAATTTATCTCAATCGAGTACTTGGGTATGATTGTGAACGGTGTTGAAGATACAACAAGTGATGAAGTAAAGAAATGGACTCCAGCATTCGAGAACTATACGTTCGCAGAGAAGGATGGTGGTACTGAACTTTCTGTGGATGTCGATACAAATGAGGAATACAAGGAAATGTTTGAGGGAATGTGGCCAAAAGCGCTCCAGGTGCTTAAGGAGATTTCTGAAAGATAGGCGTGGCGTTTTCCCAAGTCTTTAATGCTTTCGGAGTGGCAGAAAGAGCCTTGTTGAGGTCAGCAGGCATCTTGGGATGAAGCAATTTTTCCATCTCTGCTCTCGTCAGTTTCATTGCCTTATACTAGCAAATTAAAAAGTGCTAGAATAGGTATATTATGAAACAGCAAGTATTCCTTATTCACGGCGGTGATGCATTCGATACCTACGAAGAGTATATTGCCGATCTTGAGAAGATGACCGTAACCATTGAAGGCACTCTCTTTGAAGGTTGGAAGCCGAATCTCAAGAAATCGCTCGCAGATGTATGCGATGTGATTCTTCCGCGTATGCCTAATCCACAAAATGCACGTTATAAGGAGTGGAAGATTATGTTTGAAAAATTCGTACCTCAATTCGGGGAGAATATTATTTTCATTGGACATTCTCTAGGTGCCGTATTTCTCGCCAAGTGGCTTTCTGAAGAAAAGTATTCAAAGAAAATACTGGCCACAATTCTTGTTGCCGCACCTTACTTTAACTCCAAAGACTATCCTTTTGTTGATTTCAATATTGAAATAGGTCTTTCTGGTTTGCAGGAGCAGGGAGGAGAGATTATCCTCTATCAAAGTAAGGATGATCTAGAGGTGCCTTTCAGCAGTTTTGAACGATACCAGAAGGAACTTCCAAATGCGACAACGCGAATATTCGTCGATAGGCAACATTTTAATCAGGCGCACTTACCAGAATTGGAGGAAGATGTCAGGAGGTTGATACTACGGGAGTAGCTATTTGACATATTTTTCTAAAAGGCCTAGACTAACTCCAGTCTTTCACAACTACAAAATCCATGTATAGGTCCCTAACGGAAACGTTTAGGGATTGGGCCTGTATAGTCGCTAAGCGACAGGATGGTTTCTGCACAAGTGGAAACCCGGCTTCCTCCGTAACCCATAGGATATTCGATGTCGGTCAATGATCGGAGTCGATGAGTGGAACAAAGCACCTCCACAGGTGTTTTTGTTTTTAAGTAAGGTGGCACCGCGGACATGTAGAATCCCGCCCTTATTGCGCAAGTTATTTTGCGTGATGGGGGCGGGATTTTTTTGTGAATTAGTTCTTAAACAACATTATGAAAATAGTACCTAAAATCGGCGGGATCGAGGCGCTTCAAAAGAAGAGTCTGAATTGGAAAAGAATCATGTCTGCTCTCAGGCGGAGTCATCAGGACTACCCAGTTGTAGATCAAGACAAACTTAGCGTCGTGGAAGAGCAGCTCAAAGCCCTTTGCGAAGTGGTTGGCTTCTGGTCAATTAGCAGAAGGGCATTGAGCACTCTTGGTGAAGCTTTGCTTCATACACCAGAAGGGGAGATCAAAATCATCTGCCCGGTCTGCATTGACCGGCAGGAAATTATGGGAGGAACGAAAGTCCCTGAAGTCATTTCTCATCACATCAGATTTATTGAATCGGTGAGAAGAATAATTCCAATCACATCAGTCACGTTTCTTTTTGCGGCGTATGCGAAGAATCAGCCTGCTGAAGTTCGGCAGACGATACAACAGATGTGTGTCGCTACTCAAGAGTCACTTCTTGGCACGATTTATTGTGCTCGTGAGATGGATGAGTACCTGCCGAATATTCGAGCCTGCGAGGAGCGAGTGAAAGCAGAGCTCGGACAGCAAGGTGTCTTTTACAAAGCGCTTGTTAAAAGGCTTACTCCAGAGAGAAGACGCTATTGCGTCAATCGCGGGATCGATGAAAAGTTCTTGGACAGAGCTATCAGCAAAAGCATCGCTGAGTTCATCGGTCTTGGCCGACATGCGGCTTGCAACGGCATCCTCATCTGCTGTCATACGACAGGAAGAATCAGATGCTTCCTTAAGGCCGGTGCAGGTGTGCTTCATAATCCGATCAGTGTCGAATAGTGTTACAGGAGCTTGTTTAGTTGAACAAGCTCCTTTTTATTTACCTCGGTATGAATTTGTATATTCGTAGATTGTTGACCAGAATGCTCCTGCAAAGAATGCGACAGCGATTTCTTCGAGTGGAACACCCCAAATGAGAATGCCCCATGTATTTTCAAGGTTGTAGAAACGCCCGACCCAGCCATCACATATGAGGTTCACCAAAACAAAGACTCCAAGATAGAGAAGACTGAAGAGGTAGGCACTTGTAAGGATTTGCTTTCTAAGATCTTTGCGAAGATATGCGGTTGCCAATGCACCCGCAGCACCGACAATCATGACGTTGTAGATAGCGTGTAATGGAAATATGACAGATAGAATAACATAGAGGATTGGGGTGGCTAGAAGCAACACGATATGGTGATGGTTTGAGCGTTTTGGTTTGGGTGCTTTTCTCTTGAATAGGAACTGATAAATGACTGCTGCCAAGCTTGCCATGAGAAAAAGAAAGACAAAGCTCTCGATACCGACTCCGTATTTTTCGATGAGGTCAAAGAGGGAATCGGGATTCCAATACATCGGGACGAGGAAGAAATCGATAAGACCGAAAGGCATTCCAAGAAATCCAGCCCACAGCATCTCTGGCCGCAAGTCCTTTCGTTGTGCGAATATAAGAATCCAAATTATGAAGAGTATGAGACAGCCGATTGCGTATGCATATGTACTCGAAACCATGACATTTAGTATACCAAAGAATTGTTCAATATTGGTATTTGACTTTTTTATGCTAAATACTAGTATGTACTTAAACAGTCAACCAGGAGGAAATCATGAGTTCTTTTATGACATTTGTGCAGAGGCTGACGGCGGTCCTGTCTGATCAAGCAGAAGTGTTCGGATTGGATGAAGAGGACCTGATCCTTTTTGGTGATGGTGTATACGGAGGCCAAGAAGTTAATCATGGACAGCTTGATTCAGCGACAGAAAGGAAAATCACCCGACTCCAAACAATGCTTTTTCAGGAAGAGTATGATGGACAGTCGC
>JAUPUH010000022.1 GCA_030917665.1 Patescibacteria group bacterium
ATATGCAGCACGAGTGAAGCAGATGATTGAGGCCCTTCACGAACTTTTCAAAAACGCATCATGAAAAACAAACTAAAAAAACTATACAAAAGTATAAACACTCTCCGCGGAAAAGGCAGAGCCTTCATCTACTTGAAATCAGGAAAAAAACCATGGTCCCGGGGTTACAATGAATTCAAATGGAAAATGATCAAGACGGTAATCTCTGATCCGAAGGTACTTGAAGTATTTAAAACTGGAAAAGCATTGCCCGAGAAATACTGCTTTGGACTTGATGAGCGAGTCATAGAATTTCCATGGCTCATTTCTCAAATGCCAGATCGGCCAATCGACATCCTTGATGCTGGATCGACACTTAATCACGAAATCATACTCGATCACCCTGTTTTCAAGAATAAAAAAATAACTATCGCAAATATCGTCCCAGAGCATAATTGTTTTTACAATAGAGGAATCTCATATATTTTGTCCGATATTCGAAAGATGCCGTTTAAGGGCGATCTTTTCGACATGATCACCTGCATTTCAACTCTTGAGCATGTCGGCATGGACAATACCATTATCTACAGCAAAGAAAACAAGTACCAGGAAAATAATAAGTGGCTCTATATGGAAGCAGTCGAAGAACTTATGAGAGTGCTTAAGTCTGGAGGAAAACTTCTTATCACAGTTCCCTTCGGAGTTTATGAGAATCATAGGTTCTTCCAGCAGTTCGATCATGAGATGGTCAAGAAGATTTCAGACAAGTTCCCAAGTCAGGTAAATGAAACATACTTCAAGTACGGCGAGGGCTGGCAGAAAGCAGATCTAAAGGCTGCAGCGGATAGTCACTACTTCGACATACATACCAACAAGAATATCCGCGAGGATCGACTTGCTGCAGCGCAGGCCGTTGTGTGCTTAGAAATAACCAAAAAATAATATGAAACAATTCGCAAAATACGCACGCTATTACGATAGTATTTATAAGGACAAGGACTATAAAAAGGAAGCTGACTTTGTCGAGCAACTTCTCAAATCACAAGCAAAGGGTAAGATAAAAAATATCTTAAGTATTGGTTGTGGAACATGTATGCATGAGCTTATCTTAGAAAAGTCCGGGTATAAAATTACAGGTATAGACAGATCTGAAAAAATGGTTGCTCTTGGCAAGGAGAAGCTCAAAGAAGCTGGATCAAAAATCAAACTCCTCCAAGGAGACACTTCAATGAAAAGTCTTGGCACAAAATTCGATGCAGTCGTGTCTCTTTTCAATGTTATCGGGTATCAAACAACAGTTGAGGCACTCGACACATATCTTGCTTTCAGCAATAAGCATCTGAAGAAAGGTGGGTTACTGGCATTTGATGCGTGGTATCAACCAGCAATAGTCCTTAGTCGTCCCCAAAACAAGGAGATCTCCGCAAAAGATGCTGAGGGTAATGAATTTTTTAGAAAAACAACATCCGTTCTTGATATCAAAAAATCAGTGCTCCATATACGTTTTGAGATTCAAACAGAAAACAATGGCACAAGAACAACTCACGCTGATGAATCACATTACATGACGTTCTTCACCATGAAGGAGCTCGAAATTGCTGCACAGAAAAATGGCTTTAAACTTATCAAGTCTTGTCAGCCATTCGAAATCAAGAAGGATGTCTCTGAAGATAACTGGAACATGTGGGTTGTAATGCAGAAAATATAAAAATGAAAATCGGCTTTTATTTCACAGCACAAAAGGAGAATGGCGGTATATACCAGTATACCCAAACCATCCTTAAAGGACTCGTTTCAACCAAGCATGAGATAACAGTATTCAATATGTCCAAGGATTTGGATGCTTCTGTTATTCCAGGGAAATTCAGAGTTGTTGAGTTGATTGGCAAGAAAAATCCTGAAATGAAAAAGCAGACGAGTGTTTCTGCACGAAGGAAAGTTGTTGAAATCATTGAAAATACTCTCATCAAGACGCATTTCTATTTCCTCTTGAATCGATTGAGGCTATGGAGGGCAAGGTCTCGCGCTCAAATAATCGATAAAGAAAAGATGGATTATGTATTCTTCCCCAACATCAGCGATGTCAGCGTTACAGTGAAAACTCCGACCATCATTTGTGTACATGATTTACAACACAGAATCAGTCCTCATTTCCCTGAAGTAAGTAAAGATGGGCAGTTTAGCTGGAGAGAGCTTACCTCAAAAAGAACACTGGAAAGAGCTTCATTGGTAATAGCAGAATCAGAAGTTGGAAAAGAATATATTCAAGAGTTATATGGTACCGATCCAAAGATGATTCGCACCCTGCCCTACCTTCCACCAGATTACCTCCAGTTACAATCAACCGAAGCTCTTTCAAAAATCAAAACTGAACTCGAGCTTCCAGAAACATTTTTCTTTTACCCTGGGCAACTGTGGCCACACAAGAATCATATCAACCTCATCAAAGCTCTGATTATTTTGAAAAATAAAGGGTTGAATCCTTCACTTGTACTTTCAGGAGCTCGAAAAGACAAATGGGGTATCTACGAAAAAGTAACAACAATGGTAAAAGAAAATGGGCTTGAAAACCAAGTCAAATATCTCGGCTATGTAGACAACCAGACAATTGGGGCGCTTTACCAGCTTGCACTTGGACTTGTAATGCCAACATTCTTTGGGCCAAGCAATATCCCAATTCTCGAAGCATGGCAATTAAACTGTCCCGTCATCTATTCGAGCGTTCGAGGACTGAAGGAACAGGCCGGAGATGCTGCTCTTCTTTGTGATCCGAATAGTCCTGAGGAAATGGCCATGCAGATGGAAAAATTGTTGAAAGACAAGAGCTTGCGCGACACACTTGTTGCCAACGGGCGACGTAAACTTGATCAGTGGAAAGAATCGGACTTCTCTGATAGGATATCAGAATTCCTTAAAGAAATACGATGAAAACAAAAGCTTTTTCTAACATAATAAAAAAGAACGGCGAAGTGCTCGCCATAGTCTTTCAGAGCAAAAACCGTCCTGACGGGCTTTGTTTTCCAACTCCTTTAGACTACCCTCTCCAGATCGGTTGGCACACCCAGAAAGCACAAAGGACAGTACCTCTCCATAGGCACCCTGATTTGAAATACAACGTCGTAAACAGCCAAGAATTTCTCTACGTCGAAAAAGGAAAGGTTTCGGTCAAATTGACTGACAAAAACTGGAAATTGGTTAAAAAAATTAACCTTGAGAAAGGAGACAGCATTCTCATAACAGGAGGCGGGCATGAGGTGACAATCGGCAAAAATACGAGTATATTGGAAGTTAAGCAGGGGCCATATCCAGGAGACGCATATGCCAAAATCTACAAAAAATAAACAGATACCAGTAAACACGCCTGTGGTCTCTAAGGAGTCCGTATCTTTTCTCATGAAAGCAGCTAAGGCTGGATGGATTTCTTCGAGTGGACCGATGGTAAAGGAGTTCGAGGATTCTTTTGCAAAATTCGTCGGCATGAAATACGGAATCGCTGTTTCAAGCGGAACAGCAGCACTCCACGGTGCATTGCTTTCACTGAACATTAAAAAGGGTGACGAAGTCATCGTACCCGCTTTTACTATGGCGGCGTGCTGGCTCTCGATTCTTTATGTCGGTGCGAAGCCTGTATTCGTAGACTGCGACCCTGAAACATACAATATCGATCCAAAAAAAATCGAGGAAAAAATAACTTCGAAAACAAAAGCTATAATGATCGTCCATATCTATGGCCACCCTTGTGATATGGATTCGATTTCAAAAATCACAAAGAAGCACAAACTCTTTCTTATCGAAGACGCGGCGGAAGCTCATGGTGCTGAATACAAAAAACAAAAATGCGGATCATTCGGAGACATCGCCTGCTTTAGCTTTTATGCAAACAAAATCATTGCAACCGGTGAGGGAGGAATGATACTCACCAACGATGAAGCACTCGCAAAAAAGGCTCGCAGATATCGTGACCTATGCCATTCAGAAGAAAAAAGATTCGTTCACGATGACATTGGATACAACTACCGTTTTACCAATCTTCAAGCAGCAGTAGGTCTCGGTGAGTTAAAAAACATCGGAAAGTATATTAAGAAGAAACTTGAGATAGCCAAGAAATACGACGCTGGATTAAAAAATATTGAGGGTTTAACACTACCCATTACAAAGCCTGGAAATTTGAATGTGTATTGGATGTACAGTATCGTCATTGATCCAGAGAAATTCCCTGTTAGTAAAGACAAATTGAGAACAATACTAGATGATGAGTATGGTATTGGGACGAGGGATTTCTTTTACGGACCACATGAACAGCCAGTATTAAAAGAGTTTCTTGGACAAGAGGGGTTTCCCATCACAGAACATATCGCACGTAATGGATTTTATCTTCCCTCTGGCCTTGCATTGACAACAAAAGAAATCGAGAGTGTCATCAAGGCAGTCAAGGCGATTGCAGGAAAGAACCAAAAGAAAAACAAAAAAAATGAATAAGAAAATGAAAACAGCTCTCATTATCGGTATTGCAGGACAAGATGGATCATATCTTGCAGAATTTTTACTAAAGAAAGGATACAAGGTCCACGGAATCGTCAGGAGATCAAGCTATTTCAACAGGTCACGAATCGACCAAATGCTTTCGACTGACCCTACAATAAAAGACAGTCAGGTTGAGCTGCATTATGGAGATCTTTCTGATGCAGGGAACCTTTCTCATCTTATTGAAAAAATAAAGCCTGATGAGATATACAATCTTGGTGCACAAAGTCATGTCCAAATAAGCTTCGAGATACCCGAGTATACAGGAAACATTGATGCCCTCGGTGTATTGAGAGTCCTTGAAATTATTCGAGAAAAGAAAATGAATGCGAAATTCTATCAAGCCTCATCGAGCGAAATGTTTGGAAAGGCTCATGAAATCCCCCTTAAGGAAACTTCTCCTTTTTATCCCCGCTCCCCTTACGGCGTAGCGAAGGTCTATGGTTACTGGATAACAAAAAACTATCGCGAGAGCTACGATATATTCGCCTGCAACGGAATTCTCTTCAATCACGAATCTCCACGCCGAGGAGAAAATTTCGTGACAAGAAAAATCACCAAGGGCCTGGCGCAAATCAAACTTGGTAAGAAAGACGTACTCTATCTCGGTAATCTTGATGCACAAAGGGATTGGGGCTATGCAAAGGACTATGTAGAAGGTATGTGGATGATGCTCCAGCAGGATAAACCTGACGATTACGTACTCGCAACAAACGAATCCCATACTGTGAGAGAGTTCGTTGAGGAGGCATCAAAAGTTCTTGGTTTCGATATTGTATGGAAAGGTAAAGGTGTCGAAGAAAAAGGTATCGACAAGAAAACAGGTAAGGTCATCGTCGAAATTTCAGATTTTTATTTCAGACCAGCAGAGGTTGATGTACTGAAAGGAGACTATAGCAAAGCCAAGAAAAAACTCGGCTGGAAACCAAAGGTAAAGTTCAAGGAGCTTGTGAAGCTTATGGTGGAGTCTGACCTTGAAGAAGAAAAGAAACAATCATGAGTAAAATAAAAAATGGGTTCAAAAGAATAAGCAACGCAGTCGATCTCTTGAATAAAAAGAGCGCCGCCAAAAAGCGTTATTCTGCAACCCTCGGAAAACCAATTCTTAAAGCATTTTTTAAGAACCACCGCTATGCTGCTCCTCTTGCACTTCTCGAAAAGATTAAGTTCATCAATAAAAAATTCCACCCGCTGAGCATAGTTGAATTCGGCTCTGGTGCCACTACCCTTGCCATCAGTCGATCGATGGATCCGCACGCACACCTCATAACACTCGATGAAAGTCCGAAATTCCTGGATGGGACCAGAAAAATGATCGAAGGCGAACATGCCATCACCTATGTTTATCCCTATGATGGGAAAAAAATGAATTACTCATATTTATCAAATTTTTCCCTTGATAAAGGAAAAATCAATCTCGTCGTGATTGATGGCCCAACCGGAAACAGATTCAGCGAAGAGGCTCTTCAGGTGCTCGACAAGGTGCTCGGACCTAAGAGTATTTGTGTGATTGATGACACCGACAGAGAGGATATTAACAAGAATGCTGAAGACATTGCTAAAAAGTGTGGGCTCGAGAAGCATGACTACCAAGGAACCGTATATTTGAACCACCATTTCTCAATCCTTACTCCTCAAGGAATGGTTCTGGCTTAAATAAGACTCTCGATTTTTTGTGCAATTTGCTTATAAGAAAATCTTTCAACAAAAAGCTTTTGGGCATTTTCTGCAACCTTTTGAAGGGTGCCAGCATCTGAAGCAAGCTCTTTAATTATTTTTGCTAGTTCCTCACTGTTTTTCAGCGGAACGAAAAATACTGTAACCCTATTGTTAGCAATCTCCTTGATAGCGGGCGCCTCACCTGTTAAATACGGTATACCGAGAGCAAATGCCTCAAAGGCTTTATGGGGGATGGTACGATTGAGACGTGGGTTATCTTCAAATTGTCCAAGCATGATGTGAGCATCGAGCATTCTCTCGACAAGCTCTTCTTTAGAAAGCTTATGTGAAATGAACTCGACATTCTGAAGGTCTCGAGAGGCAATAAAATCTTGAACAGCCCTGAGGAAATACCCTGTACCAATGATTCTGAATCGTATATCCTTATCAGATTTCAAAAGCTCAGCCGCTTCGAGCACAGTCATGATTCCCGATTCTGGCGTAAGGCTGCCTCTGAAAAGAACAAGAAAGTTTTCAGGCTTTTGTGGTGCTTGAAGAGGATTTCTTAAAAACATTCTTTCATCTGCACCTGTGTATACAATTTCATATTTTTCAGACTTACCAAATCTGTTTTCAAAAAAATCCTTCTGCTGACCAGACTCGAGCATTATTTTATCGGCGGACATAACCATAAACCTATCAATAAGAAGGCTTTTTATCTTTCTCATTAAAGACGGCGTATGTGAATTTACTTCAGCGTCATAGAGTGATCCTAGGGCATCAGCAATTACTTTTTTATCCGACAACAGCTTAGCAAAAGGCACAACGCTATGGCCTGGATAGCCCACGATCATAACATCATAATCCCCTTTCAAAGCCTTATACTTCTTCCATAATCTGAAGTATTTAGAAATTCCCCTCGAAGAATCCTGACACTCAACAATTGAATGTCCTGCACTCTTCAAGGCCTCAATATAGATTCTATTTCTCGAAAAATCCGAATTATAGATACCAAAATAACAGATCTTCATAACGTAGGTACTATACCTAAATATCAATTGAGTGTCTATGTAAATATGCTATTATAGGCATTACTATGAGAAAAGACGAAAGCTTCTTCCGAGAGAAAATAACCAAGATACTACAAGAGAAAAAAAGCGTTATCGATATCGGTGGTGGATTGAGAATTGATCCCACAAGAAACAATAGAGGCATTCACAATCCTTGGGCAATCGAACTAGCGAAAAAAGTTGATTACAAGATTATGGATAAGGTGCCAGATTATAAGCCAGATATCGTTGGCGATATTCACAAGCTACCTTTTGCCGATAATTCTCTTGAAGCCATACTCTGTATCTATGTGCTTGAGCATGTTGAGGAGCCACACACAGCAGTAAAGGAAATGTACCGAACCCTTAAGCCGGGAGGCTACTGCTTCATACAGGTGCCATTTATTTTCTACTATCACCCTATGCCTGGATACTACAAAGATTTCTATCGATTTACCCGAGATGGACTTGAGTATCTCTTAAGAGATTTTTCATCAATTGAAATCGTCAATGAACGTGGAGCGCTCGCAACGGTCATGAATATGTTCCCTCTTTTCACAAAACGCACACGGTTTTTTGAAATGATCGATAGGTGGATTAAAAAAGACGGCAGCAATCAAACCAGCGGATTCTGTGTCTTCGCTAAAAAATAATTTTTGAAACAAGAAGAGAAAGGTCGTGATTCTTGATTGCGGCCTCGCGGAGCTCTGAACCGAGTCTTATTTTTTTGTCTTCCAAAAGATCTAAAACATTCATAATACAATCCGTAAATTCTTCGGTCTTTTTTTCAACTGGAAATAACATCTTCTTATACTCTTCTGGAATGATTTCACCATATCCTTTGTTTGAAGTGATGACAATTTGTTCACATGCCATAGCTTCACATATAGTCTTATCAAAGCTTCCTGAGTCTGTGGCGTTAATCGATATACCGCATTCATTATAATAATTAACTGCTTCACTATTCGAAACTGCTGGTTTGAATTGAACCAATCCATCGATTCTCAAATCAGAAACAAGTTTTTTCAATTCAGCCACATAACTGACTTCAGACGCTGGAGCATCACCCACAATCACAAGTCGCGCTGCTGTATCTTTTTTTAATGCCTGTGCAAAAGCCTTGAGTATAATATCGATATTCTTAATCCTTGAGATCCTGCCTAGATAGAGGATCTTTTTCCAATCTCGAGTGTTCAGTGTCTCTCTCTTAAAAAAAGAGGTGTCGATTCCAACAGGCATGATTTCTGTTTTCTTGAATCGCGCTGTGAAAGAAGATTTTGAAGTGCAAAAAAGCCTATCAGAAAACGCAACCGCAATTCTTGTCAGGAGATTGCCTTGTGGATGATTTCTCCAAAAAAGAATCTGTTTTCCAAAGATTTTCCAAAAGAGCCCTCCGAGGAGCACGTACTCCTGATTCATATGGATGAAAACTTTGTCATAGTTCGCCCGATTATTCCAGATATACTTATAAAAATTCTTTATGTATTTTAGATTTGATTCACCCTTTTCTTTTCCGAGCGAAAGCACCTCAATGTTTGCAGGTAAAGAGTGTGTACCTTCAAAAAGGCATATAACCTTAATCTGTTCGCAGTGTTTTGAAAACTCCTCAAGCCAGCGATGGAAGAAACCTAAAATAGGATCGTTCTTATCTACTTTCTGAGTAATGATAAGGAGCTTCATGAGCGTAGCTTTGATAAAAACTTCTTGTCATAGACTCCTTTTACCAGTTCGATATCTTTTCCAGATGAAACAAGCAATTCAACGTTAGAGTTTCGTATCGCCTCGAGCATCTTGATGGAAACGCCCTTGATGCGGCTTTTCTTTGCTATCTCGATGAACGCCTCGAAGTCCTTGATAAAACAGTGACCTCCCGCTCCTCTTCCTTTTTTAGTATCAAACGGATTGAGATAACGATGCGACATCATAGGATCAGCATTGAAAGCTGATTTAAGTGTATCCCACTTCATTCCGGATTTATCTGCAATATCATATAGCACATTTGAAAGTACCACTTGGATATAGCCATTTACGTTATGGCTATATTTTATGAATTCCGCCTCTATCGATGAGCATATCAAGCTATATTCTGCTTTTGGCAAAACTGACATAACTCTGTTTGCGCAAGCCTTAAATTTTGGAGTCTGCTTGGGAAGACCGATGATATTCCGAGTCGGGTGCTGAGCGTCATATGCTGCTGTTCGCTCACTCAAGAATTCTGGAGAGTGAAGAACGAAAATACTTGGAAAAGCTGACTGAAGCTGTTCCGTCTTACCAAGAACCAAAGTTGATTTTATAACCGCAATCTTTCCCTTTCCAACAAGCGGTAGTACTGCTCGCAAAAGACTGTCATCGAAACCTTTTGGTGTAGTTGGGGTTGGAACAGCAATGAAAACAATATCGCAAAATGCTATCTTCTGCTTATTGCCAACATACTCCTTTTCAAGAGAAAAGCGAACAACATCATAACCCCTCCTTTCAAGGTCGTCTGAGTAATTCTTTCCGATCCATCCTTGTCCAATGAATCCGATGGTTGGCTTCTTGTTCTGAGCTTTCATAGTATGAATATTAAATTGATTCTATAGTGAGAATCAAGCCGTCCTCAAATGAAACCTTGGGCTCATAGCCAAGAAGTTTTCGAGCTTTAGTAATATCTGCAAAGCTGTCCTTTATATCACCAGCGCGGGGTGCTGCATATTCAGGCTTGATCGATGTCTTGAGATGTTTGTTTATCTTTTGTATGAGCTCATTGAGAGAAATTCTATCTCCTGCCGCAATATTATAAACATCACCAAAACCTTTTGTTGCGGTCAGAGCATTGATATTTGCGTCGACGACATTAGCAATATAAGTAAAATCACGAGTATGCTCTCCATCACCGTAGATGGTTGGTTTTTTTCCTTGCTTGATCAAATTTATAAATTTAGGAATAACAGCAGAATATTCTGAGTGTGGATCCTGACGAGGTCCGAAGACATTGAAGTATCTTAACCCAATCGTCTCGAGTCCGAAGAGTCGATGGAATATCTTCGCATAAAGTTCCATGGTCATTTTTTGAACGGCGTATGGTGAAAGTGGATTTGTTGGCATAGTCTCAACCTTCGGCAAAATAGGCGTATCGCCATAAACAGAACATGAAGACGAATATACAACTCGAGGAACCCCTGCTTTGTATGCGGCATGGAAAACAGAAAGCGTTCCAGCTGAATTAGCCTCATGACTCTTGATTGGATCGGCAACACTTCTCGGCACAGAAGGTATCGCTGCCAAATGCACGACAGCAGAAGCATCCTTAAATGCTGAAATGAGTTTCTTTGTATCGTTTATACTTCCCTTCACAACCTTGATGTTGTTCGAATGATGCTTGAGGTTTTTTTTATTTCCAGTCGAATGGTCGTCGATAACGACGACTTTTGCTCCCAAGGAAACAAGCTCATCAACTATGTGTGAGCCGATAAAACCGGCACCGCCGGTCACTACTATTTTTTTTCCTTTTAGGTCGTTCTTTTTCTTCATATATGTAAAGACTTTATGATACCGCCGGCAATGCTTTCTGGTGTATATTCGACTAAATGTGCCCCCACCTCCTTTGCTATGCCAACATCTGTAGAAACAAGGCTACAAGCCATAGATTGGGCCTCTTTAAGGACCAAACCGTAACCCTCATACCACGAGGTCATTAGAAATATATCACAACCGCCATAATATGGAATAAGGTCGGTTTGCCAACCTACAAAGGCCACTGAAGCCTCAATTTTGAGCCTGTACGCATGTCTCTTCAAAGATTGCATCTTTGACCCTGAACCAACAATAACAAGTCCTGCGTCAGGTACGCTCGCAAGAACAACTTTCATAGCATCAAGCGCCATTTCAATATTTTTTTCTGCTTCAAGGCGAGAAACTGTTAAGATTATCTTTCTAAACTGTGGGAATTTTTCATGAAGTTCAAAGGCTGGTTTTTGATCCAGCAGAGAAATGGTTTTGACTGCGATTGGCTTAATAATTATTTTTTCAGCAGCGATTCCTCTTTCCACAAGTGAGTCAGCTATCTTAACAGATACCACACGGACCACATCAGCTTGCGGTAATGTAAATTTTGAAATAAAAAGCCTCACTCTATTCAACAAAGCGTTCTTCAATCCAATCTGCGGGGTCGTAAAGTATGGACTAAAAAGATCCGTGTGAATCTGAAGCAATAGTTCAGAATTTTTTCGCAGACAAGCAAGCGACTTACCCGCAAGTCCCGTCTCGAAAGGATCTTGGCACGTAAATATAACAGGAGTTTCTTTATCAAGCTTCTTCAGTATTTTCTTTCCAACCTTTCGTGCTCCAGAAACATACTGAAGTTTTGAAAAAGAGTTGGTCGAATAGATTGAACAGTTCTCAGAAATATCCATCTGTTCAAATTTACTCAAAGAAAAAATAATGATGTGAAGATGCTTGTACAGCTTCGCATGTTCGATCATACGCGCTCTGACTGCACTTTTTTCTAGAAAAATAGATCGGTCGGTCGAGATCATAATGCCGACATATCCAGAATAGTCTTTGTAATCAGTCTTATACTTTTCCATGGTTAATGAGATTAAGAAGATTCTTTATTGTATTTTCGATAGAGAACTTTTTTGCCTTTTCCAGTGCCTCCCTTAATACGCTTTCCCGAAATGCGGGATGGGAGAGCTTTTCAATTGCCGCAAGAATAGCCTTTTCATCATTCGGAGCAACAAGAATTCCATTCTTTCCATCGTCAACTATCTCAGCAAGATTGCCTACATTTGTTGTGATTACAGGAACGCCGGCAGCCATTGCCTCAACGACCTGGAAAGAAAAACTTTCAAAAGATGTATTGAGAATGAAAAGCTCGCTCTTTTGCAGTGCTACTATCATTTCTTTTTTTGGTATCTGACCTGGGAAAATAACTCTTTGGCCAACACCCTCGGTTTGTGCAAGGGTTTCTAACTCTTCCTTCAAAGGCCCATCCCCTGCAATGAGAAGCTTCCAGTCTGGCAAAGACTTCATAAGTCTAATGAGCACATCAAATCCCTTCCAGGCCACAAGACGCCCAGCAGAGACGATAGTGTGGGATTCTATTTCTCCTGAATGTTTCGGGATCGATGAAAGATCAATACCATTATAAATACAAAAGACCTTCTCAGGATTCTTTACCCATTTTGAGACAAGCTCTCTAAAATACATGCTTTGTGTTATTGCCGAGTGAGCGCCATTCACGGTTATTTTTTGAAGTTTCCTCAGGAACTCGACTTTTAGGCCGTACTTCTTATTTTGAAAATCATCAATAGATTCCTTAACTCCAAATCTCTGAACAGACTGCTCCCAAGCATAGTCGCCGGGCACACGCACAAAAAATTTCTTTTTAAGAATTCGGGATGCGATAAGTGCGGGCAAACCAACACTCACAGTGTCTTGAGCAAAAATGAGATCAACTCCTTTGGCTTTATTAAGAAGTTTAAAAAGATAGTTCACGTGCCTGACAACCTTCGGCAGATGACGAACCTCGCCGAAGGACAGGATAGAAACCTCATGACCATAC
>JAUPUH010000023.1 GCA_030917665.1 Patescibacteria group bacterium
TATCCGTCTCACTACCCAAAGAATTTTATGGGTATCCCAGTTCCAGCAGCGAAGCCTTACGAAGTTATTCATTATGCAATGCAAGCTGGTGTTCGCCGTGCAGAAGCAGCGAGTACTACGCGCTTGAAACTTCGACCATGGCTTCAAGATTTCAGTATCGGAGGAGTTTCGTATAGTCCTGAAATGGTTCGAGCACAGATACAAGCAACCTACGATGTAGGCCTCACAAGTTGGATGCTCTGGAATGCCTCTAATATTTATACAGTTCCTGCTCTCGAATCTTCAACAAGTACTAAGCTTTAGGTGGAAAACATTGATTATTTTTGTAAAAGTAGTATGATTATTTTCCAGATGAAGGTGTGATATTGTCAAATCATGCCAGCTCGTTTCATCGATCAAAAAAACAAAAAGTCGAAATTCCCCGTATAAGATTATGGCAGCTAGATTCTTCCTAAGAACCGAAGACAAAGAACGTTGTCGTTTGGATGATGCAGAACGCAGTTTTATTGAAAGGTCTGGTAAGACTACGTTTAAGAACCGCGATGAATTAAAACAATTCCTCCGCACTATGCCAGGGAGGAGTACCCCCGTGTTTGGCCGACTTGCTGGTTCGGCACCCTTGGTCGCCGCAAGTCCCGCGTAAGTTGTCGGTTTGATCGTTTCAAATTAACCCCAAAGTTACCCGTTTTTACCCCTACGCCCCGAGATGCAAGTTAAAGCATCTCGGGGCTTCAAGTTTTACAACAAGAAGTGGATATACTTCCTCGCCCTTACTTAAGTACTTTGCTATAATTAGTTCAAATGAAAAAAACACTTTTACAAAGAGGCTTCACAATTATTGAGCTTTTGGTGGTCATCGCGATTATTGCGCTCCTGACTGGTATTGTTACATCGAACTTTGCTTCATCAAAAGCGAAATCAAGGGATGCGAAAAGAGTTTCAGACCTTGCCCAATTACAACTTACACTAGCTCTCTATTTTGATAGGTGTAACGATTATCCAGGATCGTCGTTATCTATCTCTGCAAAAAGCACGAATTGCAATGGTCAGGATGGTAAGCCAGATGTCATGCTCGGGGACTATATTTCTGTAATTCCTACCGATCCTAAAAATGTCGCACCTTACACTTATACATATAGAGCAAACCCGCAATCTCCGGCAGTCGCGACTGATTACGTACTTAGAGCAAAATTGGAGACAGTGAGTTCTGTACTATCTGATGACATTGATACAACAATATTCACCATTGTATGTTCTGATACGTCCTCGAACTACTACTATTGCGTCAAGCCTAATTAAAAAATGCCCAGCTTCTTTCTCATCTTTTCATTTGTACTCGGAACCATCATCGGAAGCTTCTTGAATGTTGTCGCACTGCGCTACAACACCGGTATGACATTGAAAGGAAGATCGAAATGCTTCTCTTGTGGGCATAGTTTGAGTTGGCACGAGCTTATTCCACTTTGTAGTTTTATTTTTCAAAAAGGCGCTTGCAAAAGCTGTAAAAGCAAAATCTCGTGGCAGTATCCTTTTGTGGAATTTTTAGCAGGACTTTGTTTTTTGATGATCTTCTACATGTTTCCTCCGGTTACACTTGAAGGAAGTGTTACTACAGTTTTTTATCTTCTCATAACTTGTATTTTGCTTGTCATTACTATTTACGACATGAAGCACAAGATAATTCCTGATGTATTATCGTATGCCTTTGCCATAATTGCTTTTGCAAAACTTTTCGTCTCCCCTGAACTTACTTTTATTGTTCCAAACCTCTTAGATATTTTTGCGGGACCAATTCTAGCATTACCGTTTGCTTTGATGTGGCTACTTTCGAAGGGTACATGGATGGGCCTAGGAGACGCAAAGCTTATGCTTGGTATTGGTTGGGTACTCGGCCTTGTTGCGGGAATATCAGCAGTGGTTCTTGCGTTTTGGATCGGTGCAGTTGTTAGTCTTGTTTGGATGTACATCGTCATGAGGAAATTCAAGGCACGTTACGAGATTCCTTTTGGCCCGTATTTAATTCTTGGTATGTATCTCGTGTTGTTTTTTGGCATTCGTGTCATTGAACTCCCAATGTAAAATGAAAAAGAATTTTTTTAAATTGATCAGAGGATTCACACTTATCGAACTTGTCATAACGATCGCGATTTTCGCTGCTATGACAGGTTACCTTTTAGCGAAATATGGGAAATTCAACCAAAGCCTTCTTTTGACCAATCTTGCGTATGACGTTGCGCTTACAATACGAACAGCTCAGTCGTATGGACTTAATGTGAAATCAGTTGATACATACGCAGAGGGTTATGGATCAGGACCATCTTTTAGTTATCCGTATGGAGTTCACTTTGACAGTTCATCATCGAAGAATACGACCTTTATTTTCTTTGCTGATCAGGATGATTTGGGGAATAGTGTGTACGGCAATGGTGTATATGATCCACCTGCGACGAGCGATGAGTCTGCTCTTGATGAGAAAATTTCTTCGTACTCTATCAAAAGAGGAAGTATAATAAATGAATTACTCGTCTGTACAAATGAAGGAGGAGATCAAGAGACTTCCTGTGCTGTTGTAGACACGATCGATGTAAGTTTTAAGAGACCGGATCCCGATGCCCGTATTTTTGGTGATGGAGACTCTATGCTCGAGGGTTCAAAAATAGAATATGCAGAAGTATCTCTTCTTGCTACAGATGGGTCCATAAAGAAGGTAATTATCCGTACAACCGGTCAGATAGCTATAACTAATGAAGGTATAGTGGGGTATAATCCAATTTAGGTGAATAAATTATGAAATATTTCTCATCACAACAAAAAGGCTTCACACTTGTAGAGATGATTGTTTCGCTTGCGATTTTTACTATCGTAGCTGTTGTTGCGGTTGGAGCACTTCTCAAAATTACTGATGCTAATAGAAAGGGACAGTCGCTCAAGACTGCGATTAACAACTTGAACTTTGCACTCGAATCAATGTCCCGCGAGATGCGTGTCGGTGTGAATTATGCAGCTGACTCCGACATTACATTTGGAGGTATTCAAATTGATGAGTTTAATGATGTTCAGAAGAATGGAGGAAACTATAGTGGGGACTGGGTTGTTGGTTTCAATACTTCAAAGACGGCTGATATGGGTGGAGGTAGTGTGTGTAATCTCGTTCATTTGTATAAGTACGATTCAGCTTTACAAAGTATAATGAAGGCTGAACAAACGGGTTGTGGCGAAGATTTGAACAGCCTTGTGTTTCATCAGCTCGTTTCTCCAGATGTAAGAGTCGTCAGCTCTGTGCTTAATGTAGTCTCAAGCGATACAGAGAAGCCAAAAGTCTTTTTCTGGTTGAAGGGATATACAGGTGAAAGAACTAGGGAGAGAACTGAATTCGAGCTACAAACTACTGTTTCCCAAAGAGTCGGAACATAATTTATATGATGAATAAACTTCTTAAAAACAAAGGATTCACTATTGTTGAGACGCTTGTGGCGATAGCGATTTTGATGATTGCTATTGCTGGACCACTTACTATTGCCCAAAAAGGGTTGATGGCTTCCGTGTACGCCCGCGACCAGTCAGTCGCGACATTTCTTGCTCAGGATGCGATGGAGTATCTTAAGAATACGAGAGATAACACTCCGAGCAGTGCTGCGACATGGCTCGATAATATAAATGAAAGTGGAAGTATTTGCACGAGCAGTTCTAATCTTTGCAGTATCGATACACTAAATGACGGGAGCGCGCCTGCGCCGTGTTCAATTTCACCGACAAACACCTGCATACTTAACCACGACGAAACAACAAGCGGCTACGGTCCTGGAGGAAATGGATCTCAGTTTTCAAGAGGTTTCTATGTAACGGAAATTCAGCCAGATGTTGAAGCGAAAGTAGTTGTAATTGTGTGGTGGACGAATGGAACAATACAAAATGCTGTCACGCTCGAGAACTATTTCTTTAATGTACAACTATGATGCACAGGCTTTTAAAAAATGAAAAAGGAGGATACACATTACTTTTCGCCGTGCTTGTTTCCTCGATTGTACTTTCGATAGGTATTTCAATTCTCACAATCAGCAGGAAAGAATTCTTGCTTTCAGCTTCGGCTCGTGATTCGACTTCAGCGTTTTATGCTGCTGATAGCGGACTTGAATGTGCGGCATATCATGATGGTGCCGGCGACTATTTCTCAACCACCACCCCAGACGTTGTAAGTATTAGTTGCGCCGAGTATTCGCCAACTGAATCATGGACCTTTGACCTCCTTGCGGATGATGGTGGACTATTTGTTTTTAGCATGCCTTTAGGTACAAGTGGCTCGTGTGCAGTTGTTTCAGTTGAAAAGTATTTTGACGATGATGATATCGCAACAACAAGGATAATTTCAAGAGGGTACAATGTTGGTTGGGACGATGTTGCAAAATCATGCAGCGAACCAAGCTCTCGTCGTGTAGAGCGAGCGCTCCAATTGACCTACTAAAGGGTCTTTGTGATATGCTAAGCATATGAAAGAAAGAGCTGAAAAGCTGAGGAATTTGCTCGAAAAGCACCGCTATTTATATCATGTCCTCGACAAACCAGAGATATCTGACGAGGCTTATGATTCGTTGTTTAAGGAGCTTGAAACGCTTGAGGAAGAA
>JAUPUH010000004.1 GCA_030917665.1 Patescibacteria group bacterium
TCAGTCTCCTCTCTTCTAAAATCTAGAAGATTTTCTCTTACTTTTTCATGATGAGAACTTGCAGAGCCAGTCCATCCCTCGGAGTAAAAGTTGGCATTAAGATTTCTTCTTACATCTGCACGATCACCATAACGAACGAGGAGCTCTCTTACCCAACATATCTCACCGTCTTTCCTAAAGAGTTTTTTAGGAACAAATGAAGCTAAATACCAAGCTCTCCGCTCTATATCTTCATCAACCCATGCCCAAACATGTCTTTCATCAAAAGAAGTAAGCAACCCTTCTTTATCTCCCAAAAGAGTTCCTCCTCTTAGCCAGCGCTTTATTATGTATGCTTTATCATCAATTGGTGGGCCAAGATATTTTTTTACCAATTCCCAAGTTTCATTCGGATAAGTTTTTGTAATATGGTTCAACACGTCTTCCGCATGACTATCGTAACCCTCATACAATGAACCTTTATTACCCAGGTTTTCTACAATAATTTGAGCCAATGTCATGTTAGCCTCTGGAAACTGAGCAAGGGCAGCCTTTGCCAATTCTGCCCAATAGTAACCGTACATGCTATCTATCTTATCTCTATTATTTTCGTCAAAAAGAATTGGGTGAGTAAGAACCTTCATTACTAATTCCTCCGAAAAACTATTCTTATCTTTCCCCAGATAATATGCATGACTTAGTGACAGAGCAACTAATTCAGCATTTTCTGTTCCGGAATTAATTAGAAACTTGATCCATCTAGTGAATATCTCTTTAGAGAGGCTGCCGAGGATACTTCCATATTTAAAAATATCAAAATGCTCCGGATTAATTTTTCCCTCTTCAGCCATTTTTAGTATCAATAAAGACATGCTTTCACTTAAACCAGAACTCCAAATAAGAAACGGCACTTGATCCATTAGTTTTTCATTCTCCGAAAGAGATATCAGAATAGCCTCCGACTCTTCTGTACTTCTCTCAGAAATCGCCGTTATATATCCTCCCAGAAGTTGACTACTCATACCATGACTACTACGGCTTCTATTTTCAGAAGCAATCTCCTGTGCTGCGATAATTAAGGAAAGGTAGTTCTGTTTTTCATCTTTCTTTCCTAATTGATAACCGAACTGCCTTGCATTCACTGCTGCATTAGTAACAAGCCACGGCAACTCAGCCTGCAAATCTTCTGGCTTAATGATAGAGTGATCAACTAAGCTAACAATCTTCGGACCCAAAATATCAACCCTGTTTCCATTTTGATCAAACTTGTCCTCAATTAAGTCCATACCGACATAACGCCTCATAAGCGAAGAAAAGTCCTGTTTCAACAAATCACTCCTTAATTTTTCCCAAGCTGCAGCAACCTCGGGTCTCATTGACTTCGATTGATAATGAACAACTCTTTCTACGATCTCTATAAGATTTGATTCACTAAGCGTTGGGTAATCAAGAAATCTTGGAAGGTCCGAAATAATTTCAACAGCCACCTCTATAGGTAGAACGAGAGTTAGAGATCCTGCATGTCTCAGTAAAACCTCTATCCCCTTCGCTTGCTCCCTAGAGGTAAGATCCGGAAGTTTCTTTACACACAATTTCCAGACTCCCCGATACCAATTTATTATCTCTTCTTGATTTTGAGGAGTCCAAAGTTTTGCTTGACGTAAGCCCTGATATTCTGCTCCCAGACTCCGCGAAAAATGATGTACCTCAAGTGCTTTATCAACGGCGTCTATCGCCAACAATCTTACCTCTATTGAGGTAGATTCGATTGCTTCTTCTAGTACAGGAAAACGATCCTCTAATGAAGCCTCTGTTGGGGCGACACTACCAGCACCAGGCGAAAAAAGATCTGGAAATACACCCGATGCATTATTAGAAAAAAATTCATTCTCGGCCTCAGCAAGTTTTAGTAATATTCTTGCAGAATCACAGAAAAGCTCCTTCCAAATAGCGATTCGTTCAAGTGCCCAAACCATTTCCCTTCGACTTTCTCTCATGCCATACAGAGTAGCTCTATCAAGAGGTGCTATGGTTTTCTTAAGACATTCCAACGCTACCACTGGATTAGCCTCCGTGAGAACACGAAAGAAACGTGCCATTTGAGGTGTTTCAAACTTTTTATAATCTGTAAAAATACCAGCTTCACCAAGTAACTCCACTACAATACGAGCTGCAGACTCTGATTCAGATGCATATTTAAACATCTTCGAAAACCATTCCTTAAGAGTCTCTGGTAATTCCTGATAAAAGTCTTGAAAGTTAACTGTTCCTCCATAAGTATCCCACCATTCTTTCCAGAGATAGACATGGAGGGCCTTAGGAGAAATGTAAAGAGTCGTTTCGCCTTGCAATATCTTTCTGCTTTTTAGTTCCTTGATTATTTGATGAAACCTCTGCAATGTAATTTGTGGATCAGCTCTTTCTATAAGACTTGCGATTTCAGTCGCTTCACCAGAAACAGGCTCGCCAAAGCCAAACTTTTTAAATAAAGCTAGGTATTTCAAAACTAACTGCCTTTGCTTTGTACCTGTATCATTAGCATCATCAGCACCAATAATATAACGATCCCAAATATTTACATGATCTTGGGGTTTAAGAATATCGTCAGGATTGTTTTTTAAGTTCCATCCCAACACATGTGCCACTCTTGGCGACCCACCACAAAACTCAACCCACCTGTGGGTGTCGTCTAGTATTCCGTACTGAGAAATTATCTCCTTTATTTCATCATCTCCTAAGAGAGGCGCTGTAAAGTAACCTGGTTCCCCCGCCCTACTATCATGTTCATTCCAAATAGTTACAAGCTTTATCCTTGCCCCTAGATTCTTGAGTTTATTCCATACTCTTACTCTCGTACTCGGATCACATTCATCAATAACTATAATGACAGGGAAATGATTATCTTCCTTCAAAACTTCAATCAAGAGGGCTGACTCCTTAAAGTCAGCAGGTGATTCATAATACGCTACCAAGGGGGCCAGATCCTCAGTACGAGTTGCTTCTAATACTAATCTTGTCTTTCCGATGCCTGCTTCGCCACAAATATGCACCTGGTTCGCCTGATCATCTTTTCTTAACTCCAACTGTAAGTTCTTAATAAAAGTTGTTTGCTCTTCACCGAGAACCAGAGGTAATGTCATAGCATGTTCTCTAGCCCAACTGCTGTGTGTTTGGAACTGAGAGTTGGAAAAACCCGCTAGTTCAAGGCTCAAAGTAGGAAAAATACCCGTAAACCCAACCAAGTGACTCTGACACCAGATGTCTAATTTCGGATTCTCATAACCACACCCTTGTAACAATTTAGTAACTATCGCAAGTCCATTATTAAACTGCTCTTCGGAAAGCTCTTCTCCGAATAAAACCAAAACATAGGTACCATCAGACTCTAAACATTTTCTAATACTTGATCCCAAGTTTTCTTTAGTTGGTTCTTTGCCTCGTCCAAATAGCTCTTCTTTGATTTTTGATTCTTGCTGTACTTCAAATCTACCTGTTTTTATCTGGTAGCTAACTAACCCCTCTTTAATCAGCCCACTGCCCTCTTCCTGCAACTTGGATGCTACTCCGTTAACGGATGCGTCTACCCCTCCATCATGAACATTAATTTTTGTAGAAATATGGACGTTATTTAATCCTATACCTAGTCTTCTGGCCTCTGAAAAAATCAGACTCCGAAAAAACTCTACAGCAGTCTGTGAAGAGAGCGCTCCAAAATGTTCATTTTTAGGAGAAAAAATTGACATGACTTTTATTAAATATCAAGTCAGTATACTCCTATTTTTCTTCATTCACAAAACAATTTGCGAGAAGAAAAGGGGTCAGGTACCTTTTTTTGGTCTTCCTCTTTTCCGTAATGTTGATTCAAGTCCAAGTCTCTCTGTGATACTGTTCACCCACTCGCTTTCTCCGAATGGAGACCCTCGCTTCAAGGCATGGCGTATTTTTTCTAATTTCTCTTCTTCATCTTCGGAAAGTGTATTGGCCCACTTCTCATAATAATCCGGTTTTTCAACCGGCCATACAGAAAGCATGCTCTTCTGTTCTAGCGTCCCATTCTTCCGTATCCAAGCACTCGACCAGCGCCAATCCACTATTTTCTCCGCTAGTCCCGCACGGAGAGGGTTTCTTTCTACATATCGACATACTTGAAGAAAATAGTTATCGTCCTGCACTGGAAACGACTTGAATCTCCCCTGGTAGAGATGTCCGTATCCAATAGTATGATAATGTGCACGAAATCGTTGCGTATGCGTGTGAGTTATCCATCGCATGAATAACGAGAGATCTTCCCCGATTTTTGGATAGAGTATGAGATGCCAATGATTTGGCATGACACAAAACGCAAGAATGCGCATATCAAATTTCTCTTTTCCTTCGAGAAGAATCTTTTCAAAGGCAATGTAGTCTTTTTCTTTCTGAAAAATCCTATCGCGACCATTGGCACGATTGAGGACATGATAAACAATATCGGGTGCCGCAGCACGTGGTATACGAGCCATAGCGAAAAATGTTTTGTTTATAGTTCCAGTATACCAACTTTTGATTAAAAAGGTACCTGACCCCTTTTCTTCTTACGAATCATTCGGATCTTCGGCCGCCCGAGCAAGTAAGACAAAGCAGAATATGAAGATGTAGATAAGTCGAGACATGATGTACTCCTTCTTGAGAGTTGATAAATTTTCAATGAACTCAAATTAAAAAACAGACGGTCAGAAAGCGCTTAGCTCAGGACGATTCCTGATAGAAATGCTCTCCTTTCCGTTTGTTTTTATTTTCTGACTACAGAGCTTTTACTTTGATGGAATCAACTGGAGCGTTTCCATGCCCTCAGCTATACTTTTTGCTCCTGCACCACCAATCTCTTTATAGTGTGCTGGATTATAACACTGATTCTTATAATCCTGAGGTACGTCAGAAAAAACTACATCAAGATTGGGGAGTGAGACAATCTTGGTAGCTCCAGGTACATCCTCTTTTTTAAATCCCCCTTCAAACATACTTATCACTCCAAGGCTCCCTAGGGCACAAGATGGGTCTACGGCGTAAAGTTTTTCACTAGCGAAATATACAGTATCCCACTTGTTGTCTTTTGGATTTCTTTCATGTGAGAATCCAAACTTTAGATCATTAGCGAAATCCTTATTCAATCGCATCCGCACACCATACTCTGGAATGTTATACCACACCTCATCCGTTCCCGAGATAGCCTCAATGTGCTGTGGATAGGCATCCGCCTGAGACTGAGGAA
>JAUPUH010000024.1 GCA_030917665.1 Patescibacteria group bacterium
AAAGAAATTGAAAAATTCTGACCAATAAGTCCTGACACAACAAGAAATAAAAAGTAGATAGAAATAGAAAGAGGAATAAAAGATTTCGATATATGTAATGAATTACCTTTCTTGAACAACCAGATTGCATAACCTATTCCAAGAACAATACTCAAAAGTATAAGATTCGCTGATCTTGATGATGTCCCGCCAAAAAGAAATGATTTGTAAGTAACAAGTGGAAAAAGCACAACGAAAACATAGAAAACATATTCGACAAACTTCCAAAATAGCGAGTCTCTCTTATTTAAGATAAGCATTCGCTCATTATAAATGATATTCAGGAATAACAAAACCGCCCATTTCTGGGCGGTTTTGTAAGACTAACCGAACACTTTAGGCTAAACCTGGATAAAAACTATTAGTTATTATCGAGGTTAACTGTAGGTGTCTGGAATTCATCAAGATTTGATGAATATGTCGTTGAAGGTGATGTGTCGTCAGATAGATCCCACAAAACTCCTGTGAGTGCTGCGTAGTATTGATCCGTAGCATCTCCAGCTCCGTTAGGAACTGTAATTGTAAGTGTGAATGTCTCTGAGTTTGCAGAATCCTCCTCAATCTCGTAGTTTCCTACTGTTGTCTTTGTTGTATCTGTCTCATTCTTGATTGTACCCTTGATTGTAGTTGAAGTTGTCGCTACACCAGCTGAATCATACACTGCGTATGTTACAGCGTTAGCTGCAAGTGATGCTACATATACTGTATCACCGAATGCAGTAATCTTGTACTTGATCGTGAATGTTCCTGTATCAGCAGCGTCGTTATCGTTTGATTCTGCTGTAGGTGTTCCTACGAGTGTAACAGAGATTCCTTCTGTTCGGAATTCCTGGTATTCACCTGTAGCTGTACCTGTCTTATCTGAGCTAACAAGCTGATCTCCTTCTTCGTTTTCAGCATCAACCAACTCTCGGTTTGATGATGTAACGGAAGCCTTCAACTTATCACCTTCTGTAAGAACTCCGTCAACGCTTTCAATATCAGCGTAAACTGAGAACGTAACAGTCTTTCCGGCTCCTAGATCGAAGTCTAGATTGTCGAATGTAACTGTTGAAGATGTTGTGTTGTGTACAGAACCGCTAACGCTTTCTGTATACTCCTCATCTCCAATCTTCAATGTAACTGAACCTGTTGTTGAAGCTAGACCTGTAGCTGTTCCAGAAACTGTGAATGTAACTGGGAATCGATCAATAAGTACATCTGATGTACCGTCAAGTCGAATCTTTCCAGAAAGAAGTAGAACGTTGTCTGTTGTGTCGCTATCATCAACCATGACTACATCTGCTGTTGGGTTCGCAGAAGAATCTGTTGTGATCTTCAATTCTGTATCAGCAGATGTTGAGAAGCTTACGAAATCAAGCTCCTGAGCTGCAATATCAGTTGAAGTATCCTCTGATGTAACAACTCCTGATCCATCCTCAAATCGAACTGTGTCAACACCAACTGTCCATGCGTCTGAATCAATGTCAGAAGAATCGAAGCTATTTACAGCATCAACTGTAATATAGAACTTTTCTGTTGCATCTGCTCGAACGATAGGGTTGTTGCTAAGAGAGATTGTCTTTGAGTATGTATCATCACTGTTGTCTGTGAAATCATCTACATTCGCAGAACCAATCTTTGTTGATCCCATCCAGACTGTAACAGCCTCGACGTAATCATCAAGATGATCTGAATCGCCAGAAGCATTTGCAGCTGGGTCAAATACAACCTTGATAGATTTCAAAGCGATGTCGCCGTCGTTTGAAGCTTCAACTTCAAATCCGAGGACCTTTACATCGCTCTCTCCCTCTCCAACCTCTTCGTCAGAGTACTGTGAAAGTTCATCTGTAGAAGCGATTGAACCATCTGTTCCTGCTAGAGAACCTGTTGATGGAGTAGAAGGTGTTGTTCCAGGGTTAGCTGTACAAGTATATCCTACTGGGCATGATGTTGAAGGAGTCGTTCCTACAACTGGTGATCCGTTAAGGATACCTCGTGTAAGAGGACCTACGAAACCTGTTGCTGGAAGTCCTACTGAAGCCTGGTAAGCAACAACTGCTGACTTTGTCTGCTGTCCAAAGTAACCTGGCTGTGCTGCACCTGTGCTAATAGAAGGAATCGCGAAACCTTTGCTAATCAACCATGACTGAAGCGCTGAAACATCAGCACCTGTAGAACCTACTGAAAGGTTCGCATTGAATGCTGCGTTTGCAGTAGCTGCACCTGTAGCTACTATTGCCAAAGCAACGATAGCTATTTTGAAAATTTTCTTCATAATAATATTTATAATTTAAATAATTTTACTTCCGGTTATTAATAAATTTGGAAGAAAAACTATTTGTACTTAACTGATAAACTAATACTAATTTCACCATTTCCCCCTGGCTTGTTATCGACACAAGCCAAGAGGATTAGGCTATAAGGGTAGGAGTCCGAATTTCAAGAATTAACTAACCGAATCCGAATAAGAAAATCTGGAATATTTAATCATTTAAATTGTCAAAGACCGTTGCAGACTATTATATCCCTTGGGACACGGAATCTGCAAAGATATGTGTGGATAACTAAGCTTTTAAGCCCCAGAATCCACACCCCCATACTACACAAGACGGACATCAAAGTCAATAATTACACGAGCGAATAGGTGCTCCATCTCCTCTCTCCGACACGCTTTATAACACCCTTTTCCACAAGAAGAATAAGTTCACGTTGGATAGTCTTTTCACTACAGTCCTTAATGACCTTTGTGAAGTCCTTAATCGTAAGATTTGAGTCCTTTTTAAGGAGTCCAATTATGTTTTCCTGACGACTATTCTTTTTGTCCTTTATCATTAAAGCCTTATTCTTATTCATATCATCTGTCCTTGAATGATTTTTATGTCCTTTATCAGTTGCTACCTGGGAGTTGCTCAAAGTTGGTTGTACATCAGTCGCAAAAAAGCTGTCCGATAAAATATAGCCGGCTGAGTGCACTTCTTTGGGGATATTTTTAGAAAGAAATTCCATCAATAGCTCAAGCTCGTGAATGATAATCGTTGAATTCATCCTTGAAATAAGGCCCGAGATCATACAGATGTTTAAAAAAGAAATTAGAGTTTCGGATGAAGCTGAAAAGGATTCAAGAGCACGATCCTTTTCAAGTGGTGAGGTGGCCTTGAAAAGAAGTGCTGTTGAAATAAAAGACATCGCCTCTTCCCTTATTTTCCATTTTATAGAATCATCGTCCTTAATGACACTCGTCACAAGATAGAGTGCTGAAGCTATTTTTTCTGACTTTTTAGTGAGATATCTTTCCATGCGTCTTTTATTAAAGAATGTCCTTTACGCTCATTTCCGAATTATGTCCTTTTATGTCCGATAAATCAAATTGTGTGTCTATTATATAAAAGACTATGTCCTTATGTAAAGGAGATTTTAGTGCTATGACACGCTGTAAAAATAATTACAATAGTGTGATATTATTATACGTATATCTCTATGGCAAAGAAATCAAAAAAGGAATCTACCGCGAAATTTGATAGCGGTATCGGACAGGAGACGCTTCAGGCGGTTTTTGCAATATTATCCTTTGTACTTGCCCTCTTATCAGTTCTAGCCGCTTTCGATAAAGCAGGTTTTGTCGGAGAGTACTTTTTTAACATTCTAAAGTGGCTTCTTGGTCTTGGATATTTCCTCCTTCCAGTAATGCTTGTCATGCTTGGTGTTGCCTTTCTTAAAGGAATCAAGCGTAAATTTGAGATGTCAAAACTTATTGGCGCTCTCCTCTTCTTTTTCTCAGGACTGGGCCTTGTTGAGCTCCTCGTTGCCCGAGAAGGTGGAGTTCTTGGCTACTATATAGCCCATCCTCTTATTTCACTCATTGAAGTATACGCAACTGCGGCAGTACTTATTGCTTGTGTCGCTATTTCAATACTTATCACCTTCCAAATGTATTTCACTCTTGAGCACCTGATGTTCTGGAATTGGTTTAAGAAAGATGTGGATGAGGAAAACGCCTTAAAAGATGCAAACTCTGAGGAAAAGATCGACAAAGCTGTTGGTGATGTAGAAAACAAGCTCCAAAAGGAACAGCTCAAAATTGCTGAGCAGATTCAAAATATTAAAAAGCCAGAAAAGATAAACAAGGATGAGGTCCAGGATATTGTCATAAACCGCGCCTACAGCCTAAAAGCTTTCACACCTCCCCCTCTTTCTCTTCTTGAAAAGGATAAAGGTAAACCTGAAACTGGAGACATAAAGGCAAACGCGAATATCATAAAACGTACACTCCAAAATTTCGGTATTAGCGTCGAGATGGATGAAATCTCAATCGGTCCATCAGTTACCCGTTATGCTCTCAAACCGGCTGAAGGTGTGAAATTATCTAAGATAGTAGGACTCAACAACGACCTTGCACTTGCACTTGCCGCTCACCCTATCCGTATTGAAGCACCAATTCCTGGAAAGTCGCTTGTTGGTATCGAAATCCCGAACACAACAAAAACAACAGTTGGTCTTGGTACACTACTTGGATCAGACGAATACCAAGAATCAGAAAAACCTCTTCTTATTTCTCTTGGAAAAGGAATTTCTGGAAAATCATACTTTTCAAACTTGGCAAAGGCTCCCCATATGCTTATCGCTGGAGCGACCGGCTCAGGTAAATCTGTTACCATTCACGCCATCATCACCTCCCTTCTTTTCCGAAACTCTCCTGAGAATCTCAAATTCATCATGATCGACCCGAAGCGTGTCGAGCTAACTTTGTATAATAAGATTCCACATCTTCTCACTCCAGTTATCACCGATGCAAAGAAGGCTATTCTTGCGTTGAAATGGGCTGCAAAAGAAATGAGTCGAAGATACGACACACTCGAGAAATGCACAGTGCGAGATATTGATTCATACCACAAGAGCATATTGGGACCAGCAATTGAGAGAAAGGATGAGAAGATGCCAGAATCAATGCCCTATATTGTCATTGTCCTCGATGAGCTTGCCGATATCATGCAAACATATCCACGAGAGCTCGAATCAGCAATCGTTCGCCTCGCACAAATGAGCCGTGCTGTCGGTATCCATCTTATACTCTCGACACAACGTCCAAGCGTAAACGTCATCACAGGTCTCATCAAAGCCAACGTTCCAACTCGTGTTGCTCTACAAGTGTCTGCTCAGATCGATTCACGAACGATTCTTGACACTGGCGGTGCAGAAAAGCTCCTTGGTGCCGGAGACATGCTTTATCTTGGTGGCGAAATGTCAAAACCTCAACGTCTACAGTCTGCGTACATAACAGAAGCTGAGGTAAAGAAGGTTGTTAAATATCTTGCTGATGCATACAAAGACGAGGTCATGGGTGAAATTAACCTCACTGTTCCCGAAGCTGGCAAAGACTCTATCTTCTCAGCAGAATTCGATTCTGACAATGCAGATATTGGAGATGAAGACGAACTTCTCGCACAAGCAAGAGAAATTGTGATATCAAGCGGAAAAGCTTCAACATCATGGCTTCAAAGAAAGCTCAGTATCGGTTATTCCCGAGCCGCAAAACTTATTGATCTACTTGAGACAAAAGGTGTCGTAGGACCAGCAAATGGATCGAAGCCTCGTGAGGTTTATGGTGTTGCCGATTCAGCCCAAAGCTCTGATTCATCATCCGAAAGTTCTCCTGCTAGTGAGGAGCCGAATCAATGATAACCCGTGAAGGCACAAAAAAATTAGTTCGCTCAACAATAATTACCCTTATTGTCTGCATTGTCATAGGCTATACCTATTTTGCTACCAGAGATTACATACTTGGTCCCCAAATAATTATTTCTGACCCTATAAACGGCAGCACAATTTCAACTTCTACTGTCCTTCTTAAAGGCCAAGCTCTTCGAATACAAGACATTACACTCAACAATAGACCTATATTAATTGACGAACAAGGAAACTTCAGTGAAACAATCCTCCTGTTCCCTGGTTACAACATATCTCTCATAACTGCACAGGATAAATTTGATAGAACTATTGAATATAAATTGGAACTTGTCTATCAAGACAAGCCTTAAAATAATAGTACAATAGAGTCAGTACCCACTCATTATTATTTTAATCATTACCCACCATGGCAAAAACGACAAAAAAACAAGCAAAAACAAGAGAAGAAAAAGAGGAGGAAGAAATGCGAACTGAAGATGAAGCTGCTGCAAAAGAAAAAGAGGTAGACGAACCGAAAAAAGCTGAGCACAAAGAATCAAAAAAAGAAGTTCAAACTGGCAACATCAACGACACTCTTGATGCGATTCGCTCAAAGTTCGGTGATGAATCTATCATGAAACTCGGTGAAAAGCCGAAGGTTAATGTAAATGCAATTCCGACTGGTTCAATCGGACTTGATGCCGCTCTCGGTATCGGAGGAATGCCTCGAGGACGAATCATAGAGATATTCGGTCCAGAATCATCAGGAAAGACTACCCTTTCCCTTCACGTAATCGCCGAGGCTCAGAAACTCGGAGGAATTTGTGCATTCATCGACGCAGAACATGCGATGGATCCAGAATATTCAAAGCGACTTGGAGTAAAGACTGATGAACTCCTCATTTCACAGCCTGAGTCAGGAGAACAGGCGCTTGGAATCGTTGAAAGTCTTGTTCACTCCGGAAAGATGGACGTTATCGTTATCGACTCTGTCGCGGCCCTTACACCAAAGGACGAAATTGAGGGAGATATGGGATCTCACCATGTCGGAAAACAGGCTCGACTTATGTCACAAGCACTCCGAAAGCTCACAGCTATCGTAGCAAAGTCAAAAACAGTAGTCATCTTTATCAATCAAATTCGAATGCAGATTGGCGTCATGTTTGGTAACCCCGAAACAACCCCAGGAGGAAAGGCTCTTAAATTCTATACATCAGTACGCCTTGATATACGTCGAATCGCTCAAATCAAAAAAGGCGAAGAGATTATGGGAGGCCGCGTGCGCGTAAAGGTAGTGAAGAACAAGGTCGCTGCCCCATTCCGCCAGACGGAATTTGATCTAATGTACAACGAAGGAATCTCTCAGGAAGGAGAAATCATCGCTCTTGGTGAGAAGATGGAAATTATCTCAAAATCCGGAACATCATATTCATATGGTGAGATTAAGCTTGGCCGAGGGTATGACGCTACTCGCCAGTTCCTCAAGGAGAACGCTCCAGTCAAAAAAGAAATTCTTGGTAAGATCCGCACCAAACTTGCAGAAGTGAAATAATGGTGTAGGATAGAGAAACTAATGAAAAAATACCATGTCAATGCTTGAATACAATGAAGTAGTGGAGCGAAAATATATCGTGCTCGACGGAGCGCCGTACGAAGTCATTACTTCGCACGTATTCCGAAAGCAGCAACGAAAGCCGGTTAATGCTACCAAACTCAAGAACCTCATCAGCGGAAAAGTAACGGAATACTCATTTCATGTATCTGAAAAGGTTGAAGAGGCTGAAATCGACGAGCGAGAGATAAAGTACCTTTATGCAAACGAAGGTAAGGGTGAGTATTGGTTCTGTCTCCCTGCCGATCCAAGCAAACGCTTCAGCTTCACAGAAGACCAGATTGGTCATCAAATTAAACTCATGAAGCCAAATACGGTCATTACACAGCTCATGTGGGGCGACAAGACTACAGGCTTCAAATTCCCTCCTATGGTTGAATTAAAAGTCACAGAGGCTCCACCTAACATCAAGGGTGATAGCGCAACTGGAGGTAACAAGGTTATCATCGTCGAGACTGGTGCAAATATCAACGCTCCCCTTTTCATCAATGAAGGAGACGTTATCAGAATCAATACTGAAACTGGAGAGTATCGAGAACGAGTTGGTAAGTAAATAAAAAGAAAATAGTATTTGTGAAGAGCCTTTCGCAGGTCACGAAGGTGACCGAGAAGAGCAATTCGTCAGCAGACGAATATGCGAGCTCTAAACAAATACTATTTTCTTTTTATTTATCTCGCCACGAATGGGAGAAGTCCCATGAATCGTGCTCGCTTTACCGCCACAGCAAGCTGTCGCTGGCTTCGTGCAGATACAGCTGATTTCTTTCGGCTGATCATTCGACCGTGGGGATTGAGAAACTTCTTGAGAATCTCAGTGTCCTTATAGTCGATCTGTCGGATATTGTTTTGTGAAAAATAACACTGTTTGTTCATTTTTTTATAATTAGTTTTTAATCTCTAAAATGGAATATCATCTGGATTTATCTCTTCTTCTGGGTAATCGATGGTGTCTGCAGGAGCTGCATCCTTTGCTTGTGAGTCATCAGCTGGGGCGTCTTTCGGTGCTGCTGAACCTCCTCCTGTGCCAGATGATCGAGGTCCGAATTGGACTCGGTCTGCTACAACTTCTGTCCTGTACTTCTTCTGGCCGTCTGCACCATCCCATGATCGGGTTTGCATTCTTCCCTCTACAAGTACGCTTGAGCCTTTCTTAAGATACTGCCCAGCTGTCTCTGCCTGTCGGCCAAATACCACAATATTGTGATAGTCGGCTGCTTCCTGCCTTGCTCCACTTTTATCCTTCCAAACTCTATTCGTCGCTACACTGAATGAACACACCTTCGCTCCTGATGGGAGTGCCTTGATTTCTGGATCCCGAGTAAGATTCCCGATCACCATTGCTTTGTTTAAATACATATTTTTTAGTATTAAACTAATAATGCAAACCTAAGCCTCTTTCACCATTGCGTCGATACTCTTGTCCATTTCCTCAATTGAAGCTGGCGCTACTGGAGCCGCCTCCTTTGTAGGTTCTGCCGCAACCTCAGAAGAAATCATCTCTTCAGCCTTTATAACTGAAGCTGTAGGAGACTTCTTACCAAGATACGTGTTTTCTCGAACAGTAGTAATCACAAGCATTCGAAGCATGTGAGGATTTGCCTCAAATGACTTCTTAATGCCTTCGATTTCCTTAACTGGCATTTCAAACTTGAACCAGCCGAAATATCCCTGATCGAATCTCTGGTTTGATGTCCCAATCTTCTTGGTCATGGTATACGCTAAAGTCCTAAGTTCTGGAGCTTCCTCCCCAATAAACTCTGCACCCTTCTTTGAAAGGGCTTCCTTAAGTGCTGCCGTTTCAGAGGCAACTTTTTCTTCAGGAATTGAAGATACGAGAAGGTATCCTATTTCATATACATCCGATCGATCCTCTTTAATATTCTTATCCATTTTTTTATGCCTTTTCGGCAATAGTGACAGTAATCCACCCCGGTGATGCTAGGGCATCATTTAGTGGAGCATGACCCGTGCGAGTCAGGACTGTTCACATATTTAATTGATAATTTGCACGTACCCGCAGGTTATCATAGCCATGGTGAAATGGCAACCTTACTTTAGCAGAGCCGGATGAAGCCCTTTTTAATAAAGAATCAAGGATTAATGAAATTTTAAATGCCAAATAATTTCCGAGCATTGTCAACAAGATGCGGTAAAACAACGTCGAGAGACTCGCCTCTGATTTCAGCGATTTTATGCGCCACTTCTGTGACATATGCAGGTTCATTTCTCTTCCCACGATATGGCGCGGGTGTCACATAGGGTGCATCTGTTTCTGACATAATCATATTCAAAGGGATGCTCTTGATTATCTCATCATAGTTTCGCGCGAAAGTTATAACTCCAGTAAAAGAAAGTCTGAATCCAAGCTTAATGAATTCATGTGCTTCGTCGAGTGAACCAGCATAAAAATGCACGTCTCCAGGAACCTTCGCATGCTTCTGTATAATCTCAAGTGTGTCCTTATACGCATTTTGTGCTTCACCAACACCACTTCTCAAGTGAAGCATAAGTGGTTTCTTAACTTCATTAGCCAACGCAATATGCTGTTCAAAAACTTCCTGCTGCAAAGTTTTTGATGCATGCTCGGCTCGATAATAATCAAGACCGCATTCCCCTATGCCAACAGTCCTTGGGTTTTCAGCAAGTTTCTTATATGCTTCGTAATCAAATTTTTCATTCTGAACTTCTGTTGGATGTAGCCCGATGATTGCCCAAATATCTGAATTCTCCTCGGCGAGCTTTACTGCCTTCTTGGATTCCTCAATATTTGTTCCAACGACTATCATTCCAACACCCTTTTCTCGGCAGCGCTCGATTGCTTCTCCTCTATCGAGATCGAAATCATCGAAGTTAAGATGGCAGTGAATATCTATGTACTTCATATTATTTCCTCATGAACAAAGGCTTTTCTGGCATCTTTCCACTCTTCACACCTTCGAGAATTATCTTTGAAGTCTCAGGTAAGATTGCTTCAAGAGATTTCGCAATATGAAAAATTGAAGCGAGGCAGAAAGAAATCTGTTGCTTGCCTTTTTCAGCATCTATTTTAATTGTCTTGAATGGTTGGTATTCCTGGATGAATTTATCTGTCTCCTGAATTCGAGACCAGATATCATCGCATACTTTATTTATTTCAAACGAAGCAAAAAAGTCAGCATGTTTCTGTGCATCAAGTGCCGGCGCGGCTTTTTCGTCCAAAATCACTCCGTTGCTCTCAGCCATTTTCATGACTCGGCTGACAAGATTTCCAAGACCGTTTGCTAAATGTGCATTGTAAGCTTCCTTGAACTTCTCAAGTGTAAAGGGACTGTCTTCAAAAGGATGTACTTCTTTAAGTAGGTAGAGTCGAAGCGCGTCTGCGCCATATTCCTTCACAAGGTCAACGGGGTTAATGACGTTGCCAAGCGACTTGCTCATCTTGATACCTCCCTCACCCGTTATAAAGCCATTAATGACGATTTGGCGTGAATTCGGAAGCCCTACCGACATAAGCATCGACTGCCACATCGCGCTCTGCTGACGGAGATTATCCTTTCCGCAGTATTGCACGACATTTTCAGAATCAACCCAATATTTCTTAAAAGAAGCCTGGTTATCCGGCCAGCCAAGAGTTGAAATATAATCCACAAGAGCATCGAACCATACATACATGACATGATCCTTGTCATCAGGGACTTCTACTCCCCACGGCATTTTTATCTTCAATCGAGAGATACTGAAGTCTTGGAGACCCCTTTCAACAAAAGCTTTTATTTCATTGAATCTAAACGAAGGGACAACAAAATTAGGATTCTTCGCATACAGATCAAGAAGAGGCTTCTGAAATTCAGAAAATTTAAAGAAATAATTCTCTTCTTCTATTTCCTCAATGGACATAAGTGGATGAATCGGGCATTTCCCTTCTACAAGCTCTGATTCTGTCTTTTCAAGCTCACAACCAATGCAATATTTAATCTTATAATTCTTTTTGTATATAAATCCTTTCTCTTTACACATCTTCCAAAAAGCTTGTGCGGCGAGCTTATGACCTGTATCTGTGGTTCGGATGAAATGAATATCAGGAGAAATTCCAAGAAGTGGAACCAAGTCTTTAAACTTTACCGACAGCTCATCGACGTATTTTTGAGGATCAACACCAACCGCCACTGCATTACGGTGGACTTTTATACCATGCTCATCTGTTCCTGTATTAAAAAATATATCGTAGCCTTGTAGCTTCTTCGAACGAGCAATAACGTCTGCACGGATGATTTCCATAGCAAAACCAACATGTGGTTCAGCATTCACGTAAGGTAGTGTGGTTGTAATATAAAAACTCTTCATTGTTATTTAAATGTGAGAAGCTTAGTGAATCGCTCTGTTTCCTTCTCTGCATCCTTATAAGGACCAATTATAGCTAGATTCAGCTTTTCATCAACAAAGATCTTCTGAGCGATAGCTTTCACTTCTTCTGCTGTAACTTTTTGAATCTTCGCAATCTCTTCTGTAGGATTCTCAACCCTCCCTTTCAATATCTGATGCACTGCGCAGTACTCTGCTTGTGAATCAGATGTTTCGAGGCCAAGAACAAAAGATCCTGCAATATAATCCTTCACTTTTTTTAATTCAGCGTCAGTAATCGGCTCGTTAATAATCTTTTTGCATTCATTAATCAAAGTCGTTATAACTTCATCAATCCTCTTCGTATCAATCCCAGCTGAAATCATAAACAACCCATGATCAGTATACGCATCATGATTCGCTCGGATATAATATCCAACACCCATCTCTTCTCGAAGTTTCTGAAACAAGCGCGAGCTCATTCCGCCACCAAGAAGCGTAGAGAGGACTGTAAGTGCTGGGTCATACTCACTCTTTGCATCATAAGAACGCATTCCAAGGATGATATGTGATTGATCAGTATCCTTATACTTAATGAGTAATTGAGGCTTTGATTGCTGCTCCTCAACCTTTAGTTTAGCTAGTTTCTTCGCTTGAGAGATATTTGAAAAAGCCTTCTCTACTTTTAACAAAGTTTCTTTTTCATCAAATGAACCGGCGATAATAACAATCGTCGACTCTGCCACATAATGATCTGTGAGGTATTTTTTGAAATCATCTTGCGTGAAGCTTTTGACAGTCTGTTCATTACCGACGATCTTCCATCCTGCAGGCTGATCACCATATGCAAGCTGCATGAAAATATCATGAATATCGCGATGTGGCATATCCTGGTACATTCTCATTTCTTCGACAATAACACCCTTCTCTTTTTCAATTTCGCTAGCGTCGAGCAGTGGATGGAGATAAATATCTGAAACGACATCAAGTGCTGTATCGATATGTTGTGGGCTTACCTTGGCGTAATAGCCTGTATATTCTTGTGAGGTAAAGGCGTTGTACTGTGCACCGAGAGACTCAAGTTCGCGAGCAATGTCGATCGCTTTCGGGCGCTTCGGCGTTCCCTTAAAAACCATATGCTCAAGAAAATGAGAAAGGCCACTCTGTTCTTTCTTCTCGTATTTCGAACCAGTTTCAACCATGACAAGAACCGTCACCGCAGGATTATCCTGCATCGGTACGGTAATAACCCTCAGTCCATTTGTAAGCGTAGTCGTATTAAATTTCATGAGGCAAATATTTAAGAAACTTTCTCCTTGATATATGAAATCAGTTTGTCGATTTCGATTCTCTCCTGCTTTCCGCCATCTCTCTCGCGTACAGTGACTCCGCTTCCCTTTTCAACAGTATCAAAATCGATTGTGATACAGAACGGGGTTCCTATCTCATCCTGTCGGCGATAACGCTTTCCGATGTTTCCGTTATCATCGAACATGACGCCGGGAATCTCTTTTCGAAGCATCATATAAATTTCTCGGGCCTTTTCTACGAGCTGTGGCTTGTTCTTGAGCAATGGAAATACTGCCACCTTCACAGGAGCAACCTTCGGTGAAAACTTGAGATATACTCTTTTCTCGCCATCGATCTCATCTTCAGTATATGCATCCGAAAGAACAGCAAGAAGAAGTCGATCAAGCCCGAATGTTGGTTCAATACAATGAGGAATAAATCTTTCTTTTGTCTCTTCGTCAAAATATGAGAGATCGACTTTACTTGAATCAGTGTGGGCCTTGAGATCAAAGTCAGTCCTGTATGCGATACCAAGGAGCTCCTTCTGTCCAAATGGGAAATCAAATTCTGTATCGACACTTCTCTTCGAATAGTGAGCGCGGTCTGCATCGGGAACTTCGATCTTATGGATCTTATCTGAAGAAAGGCCAAGTTCCTTGAGGAAATTTATCTGCTCTCCATAGAGCTCTTCAAAAGTTGCTTGAACTTTCTTTGGGTCACGAGGGTCAACGAAGTATTCAATTTCCATTTGCTCAAATTCTCGAGAACGGAAAACGAAGTCACGAGGGGCAATTTCATTCCTGAAAGCCTTACCTATTTGAGCAAGACCGAATGGCAATCGTGGGTGAAAACTATCAACAACATTTTTAAAGTTTACGAACATTCCCTGAGCTGTTTCTGGACGGAGATATGAAATAGAGGTAGCGTCCTCTGCTGCACCAATATTTGTTTTGAACATCATATTGAACTGGCGGGCCTCACCGAGCTGTCCTTCACAATCTGGGCACTTTTTTGCATCTTCCAATTGGTCTGCACGGAAGCGATGCTTACACTTCTTACATTCTACAAGAGGATCAGAAAATCCTCCGACATGTCCGCTTGATTTCCAAACTTCCTGATTCATGAGAATAGCAGCATCAACGCCATACATATCTTCCCTGTCAGTGACGAATTTCTTCCACCATAGGCCTTTTATATTATTGCGCAAAGCAACACCATAAGGACCGAAATCCCATGTTCCAGCTAGTCCGCCGTAGATTTCAGAACCTTGGAAGACGAAGCCTTTTCGCTTTGCCAAGGAAATTATCTTATCCATCTTTGTTTCTTCTGTTTTTGCCATAATTAGGATTAATTCGTTACTTTTTCATTACCTTCGTTGAAAGTCTGGTCTGCACTGAATCGTGTGTTAAGTGTACCTAGATTACTCTTTAATGTTTCGCCTGTAAAGTCATCTTGGGCTGTAAATGTTGACTGGTTGACGATAACGGGCGTTTGTCCAACCTGCGTTATGCTTGGCACAAGGCCAACCTGGAAAGAAACCTGCTTTCGTCGAGATGTACCATTGGTATAAGTGCTCAAGCTTCCCACATTCCAAACTATCGTGTTATCCACCTTATTGTAAGTTATATCCTCAGATGTAGGGTCAGTTTTCCCAAGCCATTTCATGTAGGGTGGAAGACTTGATTGAACTTGTCCATTAGCTACAGTGCTTGATGTATTGTCTACGGTCCAGACAACTGTGTATGTTGTTTGCTGCTCTGCACGTGGAGGAATCGGTCCGCTATTCTCAAATGGACCCGTTGAACGTACAACTTGACCTCCTAGGGAAATATTTGAAGCAATCTTGATACGACGAGCGGCACTTGAAGTAATGCTTTCTGGCACTGAGCTTTCTGAATTTCTCTTACCCTTAACACTGATATCGAGTTTAAGGTCTGGGTTAGTAACTGGTCTCAATGATGTACTGAGATCGCGCGGGGTGATAGTAAAACTAACTCGCCCGCTTTCTCCTGCGCCAATATTTTTTAATGATTTGGTTGTGATTCCGTTCCATACAATCATGTTGTCAGCAGATTTATAGAGTCCTTGGTCTGGTGCGACTGAAACTTTGTCAAAAGATGTACCTGAAAGCTTTACTTGTATTTCCCCATCAATGATTGATGTTGGTAGATTGTTGAAATAAGAAACCTCAACTTTTACAGGATTGTTGAACGAACCGACGTATTCCTGAACCTCTGAATCACCATCAAGCGCAACACCAATACTCATGAAAGGTTTACGGATGCTAATCTCTTGTGAGCTCGAAATATATTCTGTACCGATGAGCTTATCATTGCGGACACTTTGGGCACCTGTGGTAAATCTAAAGACTCGTGCCTCATCGTCCTGACCCTCAAGCTTTCCCTTAATTTTTATTGTCTTTTTGCCTCCGGGGGGTATATCACCAATTCTCCATGTTGTTGTATCGGCCACAGGCTTTAAGTCTGAGGATGTGTAAGTAAACCCGAATGGATAGACAGCCTTAAGCAGAAGGCTTTTAATAACTTCTTTAGAATTAGAGTTCATAGTCACCGCCATCTCGAACTCTTGTCCAGAATTCACTTCTTTAAAAGAAGAAACGGTGAGGGTAATTGGGGACGAACTTATCAAAAGATCAAAGGTCTTTTCCTTTTGGAAGATTGCGTTTGAGCCCTTAACTCGGTATTCAATAGAAACTTTGATCTCCTTTTTACTGTTCTCTTCTCCATAAACTATAGCTCTCACTGTCTTTTGCCCAACACCTCCAGACTCTATGTCTGGAATGAGTTCCCTAAAATTCTTGAGCTCCTTCAAACTATCATCAGCATCCGTAGTACCTGCGGGAAAATCAACAGAAAGATCAACGGTCTGCAACTTTATGTTGTTTTGGTTCGATATTTGAACATCAAAGGAAACCGGCTCCCCACCAGCTATTGAAACAGGTCCGTTAATCGTTATATCGACATTGTTTGCAGAAACTATATTTGAACCATTAAAAATGAAATACGCTCCGATACCAAGCGCTGCAAGGAAAAAAACTATCGAACCGATAAGTATTTTTGTAAAAAATGACATAGATGTATCCTTATAATGCTTGTTAAGTTCAATATCCTCTTCTATCTCTTGGGGGTGTTCCCAATCAGTGATGACATCGGCTTCCTGCTTTTGAAAGCGAAGTCTCCGATGTGTGCGGATGTCAGGTGTATTTCGAGAGTAGAGTGATTTTTTAAGTTCTTCAATCCTGCTTTTATCCTCTTGATTCATCAGAACATTATATCACAGTCACTTTGCAAGAGCTGGCTAGAGGTGGCTTTCCTTAAGTGCTTGATTTATAACTTTTACCATGTCTGATTTGAACCTTTTTGCAAGATCAATAGTGTCTTGATTTATTGAATTTCCATTAAAAAATCCTTCAAATTGATCTATTGCCCTGACATAGCCGAGAGTATTCAAAATTCTTAGCACAGTCAAACACTCTACGTATTCAAAATCCGCCTCCTTAATTTCAGTTTTAAAGAGTTCTTCTATAAGTTCAAATAGTTTTTCATTCTTATCCTCCCCCTGAAGCAGACGCTTAAGCAACTTAAGTATTTTTAAATGGACTATAGTACTCGGGAGATGCTCAAGCTCATACGCACCTGTAATTCTCCAAACCTCCTTGCCTCGGACAACAGAAACGTTGGAAAAATTAAAATCTTGTACGTGGTAACGTAGTTTTGAGGTTCCAAGCCTGATTCCCTGCGCTGTGGCCCCAATCATACCGAAATCCTTTGTGAATAGCAGTATGAATTTACCCGCTTCTCCATGTGGACTGCTGTGTATTACAAATGCTGGTGTTGTATATATGTGGTGCATGGCGGACTTAGCCTTATATTGACAGAAGCTTTGATTATTGTTATTTTAATGATGGGAAGTGAGGCTTGAGCGATCCAGCAAGGGTTCTGGATACTCTAACAAAGCAGCTCGCCAACTCTCGGGTCGGTTCAATGGCTCGGTTTGCAAGTCCTAACACGACAAAGCAAACCGAGCCGCCTTTTTTATATTTCAATATCGAATTTTGCCGAAAAGTCTCCGAGGCTGAGAGGCTTAGTCTCAAGACCCCTGAACACAATATTTTTTAATCCTGTAGCACTTGAAATGGTGCTTTTATTTTTTTCAATAATATCAACAAGTACTTTTTCAGCATCAACAAGCAAGGCCACTCTGTCCTGAACAGTAAGACCCTTCTCTTTTCTCATGTCCTGAATTGCACGGATAATCTCACGAACTGTTCCCTCTTCCTTCAGTTCAGCGGTCAAAGCTACATCAAGAATTACTTCCTCATTTAATGAGGGGTTCTGAAGTATCTCCTTCACATTCACCTCATCCTTAATAAGATCTGAAAGAGGTGTTGGGAGGGTCGTCTTTATAGCAAGCTTTGCGAGGGGTTGTCTGACATTTATCTTGGCCTTCATACGTGCCTCCAGCCCAAGTGATGCGAAAGTACGAACCTTTTGCATATTCTCGAGAACGGCCACATCAGGCTTAGGATATGATGGCCATGACTCAAGATGAACACTTTCTTCAGGACCCTTCAAACGTTGATAAATATCTTCAGCGACAAACGGCATAAATGGCGCGACGAGCTTCGCAAAATCAATGAGTATATTTCGAGTTGTAGAAAGAGCCATTTCCTTATCAAGAACGTTGTCGCCCTTGAAACGATCTCGAGAACGGCGAAGATACCATGTTGAAAGATCGTCGATAAACAACGCGAATAGTCGAGTGGCCTTGTCGATCTCATATTTCTCAAGTCCTTCAGTCACTTCTCGAGCAAGCTCAGAGAGACGTGTCATGATCCAGATATCAAGTACATTTGTACTCTTGGTATCAGAAAGTTTTGCATCTGAAGCGTACATTTCATAAAATGACACAACATTGTTGAGTCGACCTATGTGTTTCTTCACAACCTCATCGACTCCCTTTTCAGAAAAGGCGAAGTCTTGTCCCTTAACAAGAGGTGATGACATGAGGAAATAACGAAGTGCATCAGCGCCATATTTGTTGACCATAAGCATGAGGTCGGGATAATTTCTCTTTGATTTCGACATCTTCTGTCCATCCTCTGCGAGAACAAGGCCATTAACGACCACCCTCTTGTAAGGAGATTTTCCAAAAAGCGCTACGCCGAGCACTATCATCGAATAGAACCATCCTCGAGTCTGATCAAGGCCCTCGGCAATGAAATCTGCTGGGTAGCCCTTTGTTTTTCCAAGAATTTTACTGAATGGTCCTGGCTTTGGATTGAAATCATCCTTATTAAAAGGATAGTGGGATTCGCCAAAAGGCATCGCCCCAGACTCAAACCAACAGTCAAAAACTTCTGGGATTCTCGTCATTTTATTTCCCTTTTCCGAAGTAAGCACGATATCGTCAATAAATGGGCGGTGGAGCTCGATCTCGTATTCATCGTTATGTGGCAATGGAGAAAAATCCAACTTGCGAGGCTTTGCGTTCGCATTATAGTGTTCGCCTGTTCCGCGAAATGCTATTGATTGTTCCCTATCAAGACCTTGCGCGACGGTCTCAAGAAGGAAAATAGGTGTGTCATGCGAAACGATAAGAATATTTTTTCCTTCATGTTCCTTCTCAAGTCCATAAAGTAAATCACCAACACGTTTCTTGATACTAACGTAGTTTTCACCATTTTCTGGAGTCTCAATAAAACGATCAGCATGAGAAAACGCTTTCACAAAATCATTGAAGCCTTTTCCATTCCAAACCCCAGCATTGATTTCAGATATTCTAGTATCAAGAATTATTTTCTTCTTATCGAAACCAATTCTTTTTGCAATAATTTCAGCGGTTTCTCTTGTACGAAGGAAAGGTGATACATAGATAAGATCGATTTTCTTGTTCGAAAGCCATTTGCCGGCTTCTTCAGCTTGCTTCTTTCCTTTATCTGTTAAGTGATGTGGATTCTCAGCCAGTGAACTTATGACCATTTTTGCATTATTTTCTGCTTCTCCATGGCGACATACATAATATGTATTTTGGGCCTTGCTATGCTTCTTAAGGTCTTCAACAGAACCAAGGACCTTACACTCTCCTGTTGTGTCATCTTTCCATACTGGAAGTGGTGCACCCCAAAAACGAGATCGGGAAATTGCCCAATCTCGCGCACCGAGCAGCCAATTACCAAACCTTCCCTCTCCGATTTCTGCAGGAACCCATTCTACTTTTTTATTTTCGTTAACAAGCTTGTCTTTCAAAGCAGTAACTTTTACAAACCATGAAGAGGAGGCGTAGTTTAAAAGTGGAGTATCACAACGCCAACAATGTGGATATGAGTGGATCAATTTTTCCTTTGCAAAAAGCCTTTCTGCTTTTGCAAGGTATTTTATGATTTCAATATCAGCTTTCTGATGTGCATCCTTCTCCTCTACAGAGTCTTTCGGCTTCACGTGTTGTCCAGCAAAATCTATAACTTCTGCTTTGAATACTCCACTTGTCGTAACATGCTGAACAAAAGGAAGATTGTGCTTGAGTGAGAGCTCATAGTCATCTGCGCCGAACGCTGGAGCGATGTGTACAATTCCAGAACCATCTTCTGTCGTTACGAATTCAGCACCGTAGACCTTCCAACCGTTCTCGCGGTTTTTAAGCTTCTTGTCTTTTGAGTAATAATCAAAAACAGGTTCGTATGATTTTCCAATAAGATCCTTTCCAGCGATGTCCTCAAGTTTCTTGAATTCGGATTTAATTGAAGAGAGACGAGATTCAGCAAGAATCAATTTTGTATTTTCAACTTCGATCTTTACATAATTAATTGTCGGATTTATGGCGAGTGCAACGTTTCCTGGCAATGTCCATGGCGTTGTCGTCCATGCGAGGAAAAAGGTATCCGGGGAGTCAATCAATTTAAATTTAACAAAAACAGAAATATCTGTAATGTCCTTATAGCCTTGGCTCACTTCAAAATTCGAAAGGGTTGTTTCGCAACGAGGACACAGATTCATTGATTTAAATCCTTCATAGATCAAGCCTTTCTTGTGAAGCTGTGAAAAAGCCCACCATACAGATTCTGTATAGGTCGCATCCATCGTACGATAGTCATCTTCCATATCAACCCACCTTCCAAGACGAGGAATAATCCTCCTCCAATCATCGGCGTAGCGCATCACACTTCCCTTTGCCTTAGAATTAAACTTTCCAATTCCGTAATCAATAATATCTTTCTTTGAGGCGAGGTTGAGTTCCTTTTCTACAATATTTTCAACAGGCAATCCATGACAATCCCAACCCCATCGTCGACGAACCTTGTAGCCTTGCATGGTCTTGTAGCGAGGAATAATGTCTTTGATAGTTCCTGGGACAACATGCCCGTAGTGAGGTTCACCGGTCGCAAACGGGGGTCCATCGTAAAATACAAAATCTCCCTTTGGCGCTTCTTGCGTAAGGGATTTCTTGAAAATACTGTTCTTTTCCCAAAAAGCTAGTATTTTCTCTTCTGTTTCAGCTACTTTGCTCTTAGGGGGTTTTTCTAAAGGGTTGTCTTCGGACATGAAGCTCATTTTATCACTTTCTGTCCTTTTTTTCATCTCTACATCTTTTTTGGAATTTGTATGCCAAGAACCCAAAGTCCGTTCGTCATAACCTCTGAAAACACTTTTGTAAGCGCAACTCGATATGCTGATACTGGATCTTTCTCACTGATAATCTGATTGTTCACATAGTATGAGTTGAAGGCTGAAGAAAGCTCTATGAGATAAGTCACGATATGATGCGGAGCGTATTCTGATCGTGCGCGATGAATGACCTCTGGGAATCGAAGGACTAATTTTTCAAGAGCTTCAACTTTTTCTGGAAGAGCTTCAACTTTTTTTATTTCGCCTGCTTTTGCAAGGACAGCTCGTGCACGAACGACTGCATACTGAAGATATGGACCTGAATCACCTTCGAATGAAAGTGCTTTTGTCGGATCATAAATGACATCCCCACCGATAGCTTGGCGAAGGATGGTGTATTTGAGTCCCGCAACAGCCACCTCCTTTCGAACCTCTGCCTTATCAGCATCAGAAAATTCTCTATCTTTTATCTTCTCCTCGACAAGAGATTCAAACTCCTCAATCAATGTTTCAGCTGCCACTATATTCCCTTTTCGAGAAGACATTTTACCTGTTGATGGGCGGAGGATCCCGTGGCTTAAATGCTTCATCTTTAGAGCTTTTTCCGGAGAAATCGCTTTAATCGCAGCAAGAAGTACTTTGAAGTATGCATTCTGTTCGTTTGCGGTGATGACAACTGACTCTGTCATATCAGGATATTTTTTAAATTTAAGATCAGTAAGTCCAAGCTCCTTGGCTTCGTAAGTTGGAAGGCCTTGAGAATTTATGAATACGCGAGTATGCTCACCATATTTTTCTCCTGGAAATACAACCGCTCCTTCACTTTCTTCGAATATTCCCTTTTTAAGGAATTCCTTCACGATTTTTATTCCATCATCTGCAACCTGGCTCTCAAAAAAGAATTCATCAAACTTAGTTCCAAGCTTCTTGTAGATGGAATCGAAATATTCAAGGCTTAATTTTCTTCCAGCATCGTATATTTTATTTATTTCTGCATCTGTTTTCTCAAAAACCTTCTTGTTTACCTCGACAATCTCCTTTTTTGCAACCTCATCATCCTCGTATTTCGCAGAACCAATAACATACATGTCGCCAAGATACTTTATGTCATCCTTATAGTCGCCGTCTTTGAGGATTGCCCAAATAGTCTTCGCCACATGAAGACCGACATCACCTTGATAACAGGCGCGAATGACTTTTGCACCAGAAAATTCGATAACCCTTGAGATCGATTCACCAATCGTGTTCGCCATAAGATGCCCAATATGAAAAATCTTAAAGGGGTTCGGGTCAGTGTACTCAACCATAACCTTCTTCCCTTTGTCAGAGGCAAGCTTGCCGAAATTCTCCGCATCTTTTGAAACTTCAAGAATCTCTTTTGAAAAATATGAATCAGCAACTTTGAAGTTAATAAAGCCTGGCCCGGCGATATCTACCGAAACGATTTCAGCTGGCAAATCTGTTCTACACTCTTCGGCGATCTTTTCTGCAAGCACTTTAGGCGCAATCTTCATGCTTTTGGCATACATCATGGCGATATTCGAAGAAAAATCTCCATAAGACATGTCTTCTGGGTGCTCGAGAGATACGACTGGATCTTGAATACCCACCTTTTGAGCGGCGTTTTTCAGTAGTTCAGTAATAACCTTATTCATAGCTCTATTCTAGCATTAAAAGGCTATTTCTTGCGAGAAATTTGACTTTTCACACATATCTGTTATTATACGTCCATAACGAGTACGGCTTTCTCCTACCAAGGAGATGGGGTGATTGGTTCGGTTCCTCCCAACCTTTCTAAGTCCGGCTCGTTCGCGCAGTGCCTCACGGGGTGCTGCGCGATTTTATTTCCTCAAAATCGCATCGATTCGCTCAGCGATTTTTTTCATGTCTTTTTCTTTCTTTCCTCGAGTAGTTTCGGCTGCAGTTCCAAGCCTAATACCCGAAGGATCAGCTGGTGGTCGAGTATCAAAAGGTATGGCATTCTTATTTACGATAATCCCCTCTTTCTCAAGTCTGTCGCTCGCATCCTTTCCAGAAACACCTTTTCCTTCCATCCAAGTATCAACAAGAATGAGATGGCTATCTGTTCCTCCTGAAATAATTCTCCAGCCTTTCTTATCAAGTTCATCTGCAAGGGTCTTCGCATTCTTCTTTATCTGGGAAGCGTATTTCTTAAAAGCTGGTGCTGACGCTTCTTTCAAAGCAACTGCAACTGCTGCAATCTGATTTTCATGCGGTCCACCCTGAAGTCCAGGGAAAACAGCGCGATCAATCTTCTTTCCAAGTTCTCGAGTGTCATTCTTTGCAAAAATAAGGGCGCTTCGAGGACCACGTAGAGTTTTGTGTACAGTAGTGGTAACGATATCAGCATACTCAAAAGGAGATGGGTATGCTTTTCCAGCGACTAGCCCAGCGATATGTGACATGTCTATCATAAGCAACGCTCCGCTTGCATCTGCTGCTTCTCGTAATTTTTTGAAATCAATTTCCCGCGGATACGCTGTATACCCCCCAACAATGATTGCGGGCTTTTCTCGGGTAGCAATTTCTTTTAACTCGTCATAATCAAGTACCTCGGTAAGCTTGTTAACCCCATATGGAACCTGAGTCCAGAATTTTCCTGTAGCAGAAACTTTGTGTCCATGCGTAAGGTGTCCACCTTGATCAAGAGACATTCCCATAATTTTTCCTCCCTGTGGTACAAGTGCGACATACACAGCTAAGTTTGCAGGAGATCCAGAAAGCGCCTGGACATTAACATGCCATTCTTCCTCTTTAAGACCAAAAAGCTTCAAAGCTCTCTCGATCGCAAGAGATTCCACTTTATCAACCACTTCATTTCCTCCATAGTAGCGCTTGCCGGGATAGCCTTCAGCGTATTTGTTCGTGAGCTCAGAGCCAAGAGCTTCGAGCACGTCCTTAGATACATAATTCTCAGATGCAATAAGATTAATAACCTTCTTCTGACGCTTCTTTTCTGCTTCGAGCAGCTTTTTAATCTGTATGTCTTTCATGGTATTCATCTTATTCCACAAGCGGTTCAATTGCAAAGTCCTCCTTCATTGTCTGGTCATCATTGAAAAAGAAGTGGGCACGGATCTTTTCTCCTGCTAGAACTTTTGGCAACCAATGAGCATCGTCAGCCCACATCTTTTCGTAAGGAATTTCTTCTTTTGAATACCATTCCGGCTTCATTTCTTCTGATTCTGTCGGCTCCCCTTCCCATTCTGATGCAAAATAGACGTGACATTCCTGATCCCAATCAGGCTTATTGTCGAATGCAAAATGAATGATCGCAACCTTATCTAACTTATCTTCATTCAGCGTGACTTCAATTTCCTCGAAAGCTTCTCTGACGAGGGCTTGCTCGGGAGTTTCATCACCCTGGACCTTACCACCAACCCCGTTCATTTTACCCGCACCGAAACTTCTTTTTTTCATCGCGAGAAGGATATCAGTATTTGTATGAAGGAAACAAAGTGTTGTGAGTTTCATATATTTTTATTTTCCTGTGCTGCCAAACCCGCCCGCACCCCTATCTGTACTATTAAGCTCTTCGGCTTCCTCAAATTCAATATACTCAACTTTTTGAATCAAAAGCTGAACGACTTTATGACCCTTTTCAAACTTAAAACTTTTATTAGACAGGTTCATAAGACCAACATGCAACTCTCCTCTATACCCTGCATCAATGACACCGCCAAATGTTTTTATACCGTACTTATGCGAAAGACCACTCTTGTCCCACATTAAACCCACATACCCGTCAGGAATCTCAATAGCAACCCCAATTGGGATAGAGATTCTTTCATTTGGCATCATTTCAAAGGCTTCGGGAGTAAAAAGGTCCATACCAGCATCATTATAATGGGCATGATGAGGAATAATAGCGTCTGGATGGATTTTTTTGATTTTTATCTTCATGGGAACGGTTGACGAAATCTAACTAAAGTTATGTAAATAATAGCAATAAATTTGAAAAAAACAAATATGGTACAATTCAAAACATATGAAACCATATAGTGAAAGAGTACCTGATTTACAATATCGAAACCTGCTTGAAAAAATCATGCGCGAGGGGGTTGAAGTAAAGCCAATACAAGGCGAGAAATCAAAAATGATTGCTGGCCATCAAATGCACTTTTTATTCGAGAATGGTTTCCCGCTCATAACAGAAAGGGATATTGGTGACAATGCTTCTATTATAGGAAAGGATGGTCAGGAGAAAAAGGTAAATTTTCTTGTAGGTGCTCTAGGTGAACATATTGGTTTCCTCCACGGCGCACGAACTCATGAAGAATTAAAAAATTGGGGGTGCTCATGGTGGAAAAAATGGGTTACAAAAGAAAAATGTGACATATTTGGACTTCCCGAGGGTGATCTTGGCGATGGATCATATGGTGCTGGTTGGACAAATTTCCCAACCAAAGAAGGACCCCCTTTCAACCAGATAACAGAAGTTATACGACAAATAAAAGAGCGTCCCTATTTGCGGACCCATATTATTACCCCCTGGATACCACAATATACAATTCAACACTCAGAACTTAAAAGAAAAGTTGTTGTTGCCCCATGCCATGGATGGCTCCATGTTCTTGTATTCCCAGAAACAAAAGAGATTTCTGTTCATCATTTCCAAAGATCTGGAGATATCCCGGTAGGTGTTGTATTTAATATCGTTCAGTATGCGTCTTTCACTATGATGCTAGCACAGATATTGGGATATAAACCAAAAGAACTTGTATATACAATATCAGATGCACATATCTATGAAAGTCAGTTTGAAAAGGTTAAAGAATTACTCCAACGAGACGCTCGCCCATTCCCCACCATGGTCATTACCGATACCTCCATTAAAGACATTCTTGATTTTAGACCTGAACACTTTAAAATATCCGACTACAATCCACACCCAGCAATGGTCATACCAACTCCAATATAATCTCTCACTATGAAAAAATTCGTCAATGAAGATAATACTCGTTTTCGAAGAGGATCCACCTACACAAAGGTCATCGCAGATATAGCCCAAAAAAATGTATGTCCTTTTTGCGAGGATCAGTTACTTAATTTCCACAAAAATCCCATTGAAAAGAAAAAATATTGGATAGTGACTGACAATATGTATCCCTACAAACCCAACAAGAAACACATACTTCTCATTCACCAAGAACACATTGAACATGCCCAAGAAATCTCAACTGCTGCATGGCAGGAGCTTCAAGTGATTATTCAAGAACAAACGAAAAAAAACAATATCGATGGCGGTACCTTTATGTTGCGGTTTGGCGACGGGCGGTACACAGGGTCTTCTGTCAGACACCTCCACGCGCATATTGTTCAATCTGATCCCGAACATGAGGATTACAAAAAAGAGGTGGGATTAGTCGCAAGAATTGGGTAACCTATTCAACTAGATAAATCTCAACATCGTAAGCTTTTAAGACATCTTCCGAATCAAGACGTGAATATCCTTTTGAATAAAAAACTTTTTTAATACCCGATTCGCCGATGAGTCGTGCACAATTCGAGCATGGAAAAGTCGTAACATACACTTCAGTACCCTCCAGACTAATTCCCTGTCGAGCAGCTTTGGCGATAATATCCGCTTCTCCGTGTATCGAAGTATAAATATCTATCCTTTCTCCAGCATTAAAATTACTTCTTGGGTCGCCATTTTGATGCATGTGGTAATCGGTTGGTAAATGCCTATTATGACTAACGAGGACCACTTTTCCCTTTTTGGTAAGCACAGCGCCAATCCTTCGCCACCAATCGGAACTCTTCTCGGCTTCGACAAAAGCCTTTTTGATCATGTCGCGACTTTTTTTGTCTTTCACCCTCAGCCTCCCCTCAGGAATCACATCATCATTCTTTGAGATGAACCTATCCCACCTTAAAAAAACTTTTTCAAAAGTAACATTCTTTGCATTTAATTTCTTTGAAGCAAAATCATGGCTTACAACCTCGTCCGGCATGATTAATGCCTCATTTTTAATTTCACTTAAATTACTTTTCTCCAAAACAACAACTTCTTTAAAAATTCCCATTCCCTCAATTGCCTGTTTAAGAAGAATCGGATTAATAGTGCGCAGATCTCGAGTCAAAAAAACATACTCATTAATTATTGATTGGCCAAAAATATAAAGTTTGTTTGGATACTTAGTAAATAAATCAATATAACCTTTATGTAAAACTGGAATAAATGCCAGCAATATTTTTTCTTTCTTCTTTATAGTCATTTTATTGAGCCTTTCTCAACTTATTGAGAAAATTGTCCGTGAGATCATGTACTTCCTTAGCCAACTCTTCTGCCCCTTCTATAGCTAAATTTCTTATTCTAGCGGTTGTTGTGGTTGCAGACTGGGGCGGCAAAACTAAGATTTTTCCACAAAAATCTTTATATTCCTTAATCATACTCGCATCAATATCCTTAGTTGATTTTGAAAAAACAAGTACGTCAGGATTAATTAATCTAATTAAATCGCCTATCCCTTGATCAATTTCCTTTATAGTTACAATATCGACATGTCTTAAATGGCTGAGCATTTTAAGTCTTTCACCTTCTGGAACTATTGGTCTATTAGGACCCTTTCTCTTTTTTGTTAATTCATCTGAATCTAGACCGACAATTAAAATGTCTCCGTGTGATCGCGCAGCTTCAAGATAGGCAGCATGTCCTTCGTGTATAAGATCATAGACTCCCTGAGTGAGAACTATTTTGTAACCCATACTTTTCAATACAGTCACCACCTCTTTAAGCTCCCCTTGATCTTTTATAAAACGATGTGAGATGTTTGAGCCTGCATCCAGAATATTTTTTACGATAGGTTTTGACAT